>DATFYA010000090.1 GCA_035315345.1 Candidatus Methylomirabilota bacterium | reverse complement strand
CCGATCACCAGGGGCGGCTTCGCGAAGCCCGACACCGCCTCGCGCGCCGCGCGCATCATCGCGCTCCCGCCGCTCGCGTGCACGTTGAGCATCCACACGCCGAGCCGCGCGGCCGAGCGGCAGGCGCCCGCCACCGTGTTGGGGATGTCGTGGAACTTGAGGTCGAGGAACACCTCGGCCCCGCGCTTCTGCACCAGCTCGACCGCGGGCGGACCCGCGGCGGTGAAGAGCTGCGAGCCGATCTTGAAGCGCGTGGCCAGGCCCTGCAGTCGATCGAGCAGCCGCTCGGCCTCGGCCAGGCTCTCCACGTCGAGGGCGACGATCAGGCGGTCACGGGCGTCCATGGTAGTACTCCTGCAGTGGCTTCACGGAGATCTCGCCCTTGAGGAGGGCCTCGATGCCGCCGATGGCGGCCTGGGCTCCGTCCACCGTGGTGTAGTAGGGGATGTTCTGGGTGACCGCGGTGCGCCGGATGAGATACGAGTCGCGGCGGGCGCGGCCGTCCTCGGGGGTGTTGAAGACGAGCGCGATCTCACCGCGCTTCATCAGGTCCACGATGTTCGGCCGGTAGTTCTCGTTGACCTTGTGGACCACCTCGACGGTCATGCCCTGCCGCTGCAGCAGCTTGGCCGTCCCCACGGTGGCGACCAGGCTGAAACCCATCTCGGCCAGCCGCTTGGCGATCTGCAGCACCGCCCGCTTGTCGCGGTTCTTCACCGAGAGAAAGACCTTGCCGGAGGTGGGCAGGGGCGAGCCGGCGGAGAGCTGCGACTTCACGTAGGCCTTCCGGAAGTCGTAGTCGATGCCCATCACCTCGCCGGTGGACTTCATCTCCGGCCCCAGGATCGTGTCCACGCCCGGGAACTTGATGAAGGGGAACACCGCCTCCTTCACCGCGATGTGGGAAACCTCGCGCTCCTCCCCGAAGCCCAGCGACTGGAGCGTGGCGCCCAGCATGACCCGGGTAGCCAGCTTGGCCAGCGGCACCCCGATGGCCTTGGACACGAAGGGCACCGTGCGTGAGGCGCGCGGGTTCACCTCGAGCACGAAGACCTGCTCGTTCTTGATCGCGAACTGGATGTTGAGCAGGCCGATGACGCCCAGCTCCGCCGCGAGGGCGCGGGCCTGGGCCTGGATGCGCTCGATCTGATCGTCGCCCAGCGAGTAGGGGGGCAGCGCGCAGGCCGAGTCGCCGGAGTGCACGCCCGCCTTCTCCACGTGCTCCATGACGCCGCCCACCACCACCCGCTCGCCGTCCGCGATGGCGTCGACGTCGATCTCGAGCGCGTCCTCCAGGAACTTGTCCACGAGGATGGGATGCTCGGGGCTCACCCGCACCGCCTCGGTCATGTAGGTGCGCAGGTCCGCCTCGTCGTAGACGATCTGCATGGCGCGCCCGCCCAGGACGTAGGAGGGACGCACCAGGACCGGGTAGCCGATGGTGTCGGCGATCCGGGTGGCTTCCTCGAAGGAGCGTGCGGTGGAGCCGGGCGCCTGGCTGAGCCCCAGGCGGTCGAGCAGGTCGGCGAAGCGCTGCCGGTCCTCGGCCCGGTCGATGGCGTCCGGGGGCGTGCCGAGGATCGGCACCCCCGCGCGCTCGAGCGGCACCACCAGCTTGAGCGGGGTCTGGCCGCCGAACTGCACGATCACCCCGCGCGCCCGCTCGCGCTCCACGATGTTCATCACGTCCTCGAAGGTGAGCGGCTCGAAGTAGAGGCGGTCCGAGGTGTCGTAGTCGGTGGAGACGGTCTCCGGGTTGCAGTTGACCATGATCGCCTCGACCCCCGCGTCCTTCAGCGCGAAGGCGGCGTGCACGCACGCGTAGTCGAACTCGATGCCCTGGCCGATGCGGTTCGGCCCGCTGCCCAGGATGATCACCTTCTCCCGCGGAGTGGGCGGAGCCTCGTCCTCCTCCTCGTAGGTCGAGTAGAGGTACGGGGTATGGGCCTCGAACTCGGCCGCGCAGGTGTCGACCATCTTATAGACGGGTTGGATGCCGGCTTCCACCCGGGCGTGTCGAACCTGGCCCTCGGTGGCTGCGACCAGCTGGGCCAGGCGCACATCGGAGAATCCCATCTGCTTGGCCCGTCGCAGGATCGCCGCGTCGGCGAGCCCGGCGGCCGCGATGACCGGCTCGTACTCCACGATCTGGCGGATGTTCTCGAGGAACCACGGGTCGATCGCCGACAGCTCGTAGAGCTCGCGGGTGGAGAGCCCCCGCCGGTAGGCCTCACCGATCGCGAAGCAGCGGTCCGCGTTCGGGATGCGGATCTTCTGACGCAGCTCGTCGAGATCCGCCACCGCCAGCGCCAAACCCCAGCGGTCCTGCTCGAGGGAGCGCACCGCCTTCTGCAGCGCCTCCTTGAAGGTGCGGCCGATGGCCATGACCTCGCCCACCGACTTCATCTGGGTGGTCAGGGTCTGGTCCGCCTCCGGGAACTTCTCGAAGGCCCAGCGCGGAAACTTGACCACGCAGTAGTCGATGGCCGGCTCGAACGAGGCGGGCGTCTCCCGGGTGATGTCGTTGCGCAGCTCGTCCAGGGTGTAGCCCACCGCGAGCTTGGCCGCGATCTTGGCGATCGGGAAGCCGGTGGCCTTCGAGGCCAGCGCGGAGGAACGCGACACCCGCGGGTTCATCTCGATCACCACCATGCGACCGTCCGCCGGGTTGATGCCGAACTGGATGTTGGAGCCGCCGGTCTCGACGCCGATCTCGCGGATGATCGCGAGGGAGGCGTCGCGCATCAGCTGGTACTCCTTGTCGGTCAGGGTCTGGGCGGGCGCCACCGTGATCGAGTCGCCGGTGTGCACGCCCATCGGGTCGAAGTTCTCGATCGAGCAGATGATGACGACGTTGTCCTTCGAGTCGCGCATCACCTCGAGCTCGAACTCCTTCCAGCCGATGACCGATTCCTCCACCAGGACCTGCTGGGCCGGGCTCTGCTGGAGCCCCCACTTGATCGCCGCTTCCAGCTCCTCCGGGTGGTACGCGATGGAGCCGCCGGTGCCGCCCAGGGTGAACGAGGGCCGGATGATCAGGGGGAACTGCATGCGGCGCTGCCGCATGCCGGCCAGCGCATCGTCCGGGCTCTTGGCGTAGAAGCCCTTGGGCATCGCGAGTCCGATGCGCTCCATGGCCGCTCCGAAGAGGTTGCGATCCTCCGCGGTCTTGATCGCGGGCAGCTTGGCGCCGATCAGCTCGACCCCGTAGCGGTCCAGCGTGCCGTCCTCCGCGAGGGCCACCGCCAGGTTGAGGCCGGTCTGCCCGCCCACGGTGGGCAGCATCGCGTCGGGCCGCTCACGCGCGATGACCTTGGCCACGAACTCCGGGGTCAGCGGCTCCACGTAGGTGCGATCCGCCATCTCGGGGTCGGTCATGATGGTGGCCGGGTTGCTGTTCACCAGCACCACCTCGAACCCCTCCTCCCGGAGGGCCTTGCAGGCCTGGGTCCCCGAGTAGTCGAACTCGCAGGCCTGGCCGATCACGATCGGCCCGGAGCCGATGAGCAGGATCTTCCGGAGGTCGCTACGCCTGGGCACGCGCGAGGGCTCTAGGCGTCGATGGTCCCGTACACGACGGACGTCTCGGGGGCGGCTTCGTCGCGCCGATAGAGCACGTCGTCGAGACGGCCGTTGCCGATCCACACCGTCTCGCCGTTGCCCCAGAGCTTCTCGCCGAGCACACTCATGCGCTTCTCGACGCGCTCTCGCACCGCGTGGGCCTCGAGGCTCAGGTCGCTGTCGGTGGTGAAGACGGCCCACTCCGGCTTCTGGCCCGATTCCTCGGTCTTGCGGTAGGCGATGAGGTATTTGGGCATCGTGTCACCCTCCCTTCGTCATGAGGTCTGCGAAGCGACGGAACAGGTAGTGCGCGTCGTGCGGACCCGGCGACGCCTCCGGGTGGTACTGCACCGAGAAGATCGGCAGCTCGCGGTGGCGCATCCCCTCCGAGGTGCCGTCGTTGAGGTTGACGTGCGTCTCGACCAGCCCGGCCTTCTCGACCGAGTGCGGGTCGACCGCGAAGCCGTGGTTCTGCGCGGTGATCTCGACCTTGCCGGTGAGCAGGTCCTTCACCGGGTGGTTGCCGCCGTGGTGGCCGAACTTCAGCTTGTAGGTGCTGCCGCCGAACGCGAGCCCCAGGATCTGGTTGCCCAGGCAGATGCCGAAGATCGGCGCGCGGCCGATGAGCCCGCGCACCGTCTCGACCAGGTACGGCACCGCCTCGGGGTCGCCCGGCCCGTTGGAGAGGAAGATGCCGTGGGGCTTTCGCTCCAGCACCGCGGCCGCGGTGGTGTCGGCCGGCATGACTTCCACATCGCACCCGAGGCCGGCCAGGCAGCGGAGGATGTTCTGCTTGATCCCGGAGTCGAAGGCGACGACTCGGAACCGCGCCGGCGCGGGTGCGACGTAGCCGCGCGCCAGGTCCCAGGGGCCCTCCGTCCAGCGGTGCGGCGCGTCCACGCTGACCTCGGTGACGAGATCGCGGCCGAGCAGGCCGGGCAGCGACCGGGCGCGCGCGACGAGCCGCTCGCCGTCCGTTTCGTCGGTCGAGATGATGCCTTCCTGCGCGCCGTGATCGCGGAGATGACGGGTGAGCGCGCGGGTGTCGATCCCCTGGATGCCGACGATCCCCTGCTCGCGCAGGTAGTCGTCGAGCGGCACCCGCGACCGCCAGCTCGATGGGAACGGGCAGGCTTCCTTGACGATGAAGCCGGACAGCCAGGGTCGGCGCGACTCGACGTCCTCCGGGTTGATGCCGTAGTTGCCGATCAGCGGGTAGGTCATGCACACCATCTGGCCGCGGTACGAGGGATCGGTGAGGATCTCCTGGTAGCCGGTCATCGAGGTGTTGAAGACCACCTCGCCGTGGGCCTCGCCGGTCGCGCCGAGGGCCTCTCCGCGGAACAGGCGGCCGTCGGCGAGGGCGAGCAGGACGGGCCGCGTCACGGGGTCACCTTCACGCCGCCGACCAGCGTCATCCACGGCGCGCCGGTGCCGGTGAAGCCGGCGAAGGGTGTGTTGCGGCCGCGCGACTGGAACGCGGCCGGATTCACCGACCAGGGCTGCTCGAGGTCGAGGATCGTGACGTCGGCCCCCGCGCCCGGCGCGAGCGTGCCGCCGGGCAGGCCCAGCAGCCGCGCCGGCGCGGCGCTGAGCCGCGTGACCAGCGTCGGCAGATCGAGCACGCCGGGCCGGACCAGGCGGTCGAGCAGCAGCGGCACCGCGGTCTCGAGCCCGACGATCCCGTTGGCCGCCTCCGCGAACTCGCCCTCCTTCTCGGCCAGCGCGTGCGGGGCGTGGTCGGTGGCCACGCAGTCGATGGTGCCGTCCACCAGCGCCTCCAGGCACGCCTCGACATCCCGCTTGGTCCGGAGCGGCGGCGCCATCTTGACGTTCGGGTCGTAGCTCCGCACCGCGTCGTCGGTGAGCAGCAGGTGGTGCGGCGTCACCTCCGCGGTCACCCGGACTCCGCGCGCCCGCGCATCGCGCACCAGGCGCACCGCGCCCGCGGTCGAGATGTGGGCGATGTGCAGGTGCGCGCCGGTCAGCTCGGCCAGGATGATGTCGCGCGCGACCATCACGTCCTCGGCCGCGCCCGGCTGCCCGGAGAGCCCCAGCTCGGTGGAGACGATGCCTTCGTGCATGGGCGCGTCGTGGGCGAGGTGGCAGTCCTCCGCGTGGCTGATCACCGGCGTGCCGAACGGCAGCGCGTACTCCATCGCCCGCCGGTACAGCTCCGCGTTCATCACGCACTGGCCGTCGTCGGAGAAGGCCACGCAGCCGGCCTCGGCCTGCTCGGCCATCTCGGCCAGCTGCTTGCCCTCGAGGTTGCGGGTGACCGCGCCGATGGGATACACGCGCACCACCCCCTCGACCTTCGCGCGGGCCAGGATGTAGTCGGTCACCGCGCGGTTGTCGTTGACCGGGAAGGTGTTGGCCATGCAGGCCACCGCGGTGAACCCGCCCGCGGCGGCCGCGCGCGTCCCGGAGGCGATCGTCTCCTTGTACTCGAAGCCCGGCTCGCGCAGGTGCACGTGCATGTCGATGAAGCCCGGGCACACCACCTTCGAGGCCGCGTCGATCACCTCGACGCCGGCGGGCACCTTGAGCGCCTTGCCCACCTTGTGGATGCGCCCGTCCGCGATCCAGACATCCTGCTGAGCGTCGGTGCCGCTCGATGGATCGACCACCCGGCCGTTGCGGATGATCAGGCTCATGCCTTCTTGCTCCCGGCGAGCAGATAGAGCACCGCCATGCGCACCGCGACGCCGTTGGACACCTGCTCGAGGATCACCGAGTACCGGCTGTCCGCGACCTCGGGGGCCAGCTCGACGCCCCGGTTCACCGGGCCCGGATGCATGATCAGCACGTCGGGCCGGCAGGGCGCCAGCCGAGCCAGGGAGAGTCCCCACACGCGCGAGTACTCGCGAATGGACGGGATGAAGCCGCCCTGCATGCGCTCGTGCTGCAGGCGCAGCATCATGATCACGTCCGCGTGGGCGATGGCCTCCTCGAGCCGATGGCTGACCTTCACGCCCAGCTCCTGGCACTGCGCGGGGATGAGGGTGGGCGGCCCGGCCACCGTGACCGTGATGCCCATCTTGCGCATCCCGAAGATGTCGGAGCGCGCCACCCGGCTGTGGGCCACGTCGCCCACGATCGTCACGTTGAGCCCTTCGAGGTGCCCCTTCTTCTCGCGGATCGTCATGAGGTCGAGCAGCGCCTGGGTGGGATGCTCGTGGGCGCCGTCGCCCGCGTTGATCACCCCGCAGCGCAGGTGGCGGGCCAGGAGGGCGGGCGCGCCCGAGGCCCTGTGGCGCACCACCACCACGTCGGGGCTCATCGCCTCGATGTTCCGCGCGGTGTCGAGCAGGCTCTCCCCCTTCTCCGCGCTCGAGCCCGACGCCGAGAAGTTGATCACGTCGGCGGAGAGCCACTTGCCCGCGATCTCGAAGGAGGTCCGGGTGCGGGTGGAGGATTCGTAGAACAGATTCACGACCGTCTTTCCGCGAAGGGTCGGCACCTTCTTGATCTCGCGGGTGGCGATCTCCTTCATGGAGGCCGCGGTGTCGAGCACGTCGGTGATCTCCGTCGCGTCGAGGTCCTGCATGCCGAGCAGGTCCTTGCGCTTCCAGCCCATGGGCTCAGTCCTCCTGGATGACGACGCGGTCCACGCCGTCGTGCTCGCGGAGCAGCACGGCCACCGATTCCCGGCGGCTCGTGGGAAGGTTCTTGCCGATGTAGTCGGGTCGGATGGGCAGCTCGCGATGGCCGCGGTCCACCAGGACCGCGAGCCGGATGATGCGTGGACGCCCCAGGTCCATGAGCGCGTCCATGGCGGCCCGGATGGTCCGCCCGGTGAACAGCACGTCGTCGACCAGCACCACGGTGCGACCCTTGATCGGGAAGCTGATCTCGGTGCTGCGCACCACCGGCTGCTCGGCCTTCAGTCGCAGGTCGTCGCGGTAGAGCGTGATGTCGAGCGCGCCCACCGACGGCTTGGTGCCCTCGATGGCCGCGATCTTGGCGCCGATCCGCTCGGCCAGGGTGACCCCGCGGGTCTTGATGCCGACGAGGACGACGTCCTCGCCGCCGCCCGCCTGCTCGACGATCTCGTGGGCGATGCGGGTCAGCGCCCGGTCGAGACCGGTCTCGTCCAGGACCTGGGCCTTCTCGCGGGAGCTCATGCCGGCCGGGGGACCCATGCGGGCGGGCAAAAAAAATGCCCCGAACGGGGCGGGACGCTGCCGATATTCGTCGAGTGCGTCATCGTCTGCTCCTTGCCGGCCTCGCAGGGCCTGCTTAAAGGAGAGTGAATCGTGATGTCGCTCGTACTGTACGTCGCCTCTCGGGGCCTGTCAAGGATGCATCGGCCGCTCCGCGACCACGATGAGCCGCCCGGTCGCGCCGGGCCGGTAGCGGCGGCCGTCGTAGCCCGCATACGCGCCGAGCAGCCGCAGCCCCACGCGTCGGAGCATGCCGCGCCAGCGGGCCAGGGAGAACTCCTGGATGCGAAAGCGGCGCTGCACCGCCCCGCGGCGCCCGTCGGTCAGCACGAGCTGGGTGGTGTCCACGATGCCGGTGCGCCGATCGAAGCGTCGGTGCTCCAGGATGAAGCGCCGGCGACCCGCGCGGTACCAGAGTCGCCCCGGCACCGCGGCGTCGTGGACCGGATCGCGATGATCGACGATCAGACGCCCGCCCGGCTTGAGCGCGCGGGCCATTCGGCGGAGGACCCGCGCGTTCTCGGCCGGCGTGAAGTATCCGAAGCTGGTGTAGAGGTTCACCACCGCGTCGAACTCGGCGTGAAAGTCCATGCGGCGCATGTCCGCGCGCCGTAGCCGGAGCCGCGGGCCCTCGGGGAAGCGCCGCCGGCCTTCCGCGATCATCGCGCGCGAGAGATCCACGCCGGTCACCACGTAGCCGCGGCGGGCCAGGCCGGCCGCGTGGCGGCCGTATCCGCATGGCACGTCGAGAATTCGCGCGCCGCGGGGCAAACGCAGGCGCCGGACCAGGAAGTCCACCTCGGCGCGGGTGTCCGCCGCCGATTTCTCCTCGCGCAGCTGGGCGACGTACGCGGTGTCGAAGAAGCGCGTGAACCACTCCGGTCGGCGCTTCACCGCGGCGAGCCGAGCCATTGGCGCCGTAGTATACTCCGCCCTTGGGAGCCGGAGCCGAAGGCCAGGCGACCATACGAAAGGCCGTGAAAGGGTTTTGCAGTACGCGCCGAAAAGAAGAGCCTTCGTAGTAAACCGTAGCAAGGGCCAAACCACCACTCACCGAAGCGAGGTCGACGAAATGGCTCAACTCCAGATTCCCCTCGACGCGAAGCGCTTTGCCACCGGGCTCACCTGGAAGGACTACATGGGCCAGATGGGCGACACCCGGGCCCGCACCGAGCAGAACTACGCCAACTCCAAGCTCACCGACGAGGAGCAGAAGTTCTTCAGCGGCGTCACCGGCGTGAAGTACGTCATGATGCTGGCCGAGAACTGGTGCGGCGACGTCCACCGCAACTCGCCGCTGATCGCCCACCTCGTGGACGCGATCCCGGGCGCCGAGCTGCGCGTGTTCTTCCGGGACCAGGTGCCGGACCTGCGCGACACCTTCCTGAACAACGGCTACCAGTCCATCCCGGTGGTGGTCTTCTTCGACAAGGACTGGAACGAGATCGGCCGCTGGATGGAGCGCGCGCACGGGGCCACCGCGGCCAGCACCGGCATCCGGGCCAAGACCCTGGGCGCGGTGCCGCAGGGCGCGCCCAAGGAGCAGCAGGACGCGGCGATGAACGAGTTCCGCAAGCAGGTGCAGGCCGAGTACGACAAGCCGGGCGGGACGCTCTGGCGCGCCGCCGCCGCCGAGGTGAAGCTCCTGCTCGAGGCGCGGGCCGGCAAGAAGTAGCTCACAACTCGTGAGCCCACGGAGGCCTCGATGACGGTCAAGCTCGGCATGTTCACCATGCCGTTTCACCATCCGGATCGCGAGTACACCGCCATCCTCGAGGAAGACCAGGAGGCCATCGTCCTGGCCGACCGGCTCGGCTTCACCGAGGCCTTCGTGGGCGAGCACTTCTCGTCGTGGAGCGAGCGCATCACCTCGCCCCTCATCTTCTTCGCGTCGCTCATTCCCCGCACCACCCAGATCCGCTTCGGCACCGGCGTCATCAACCTGCCCCAGCTGCACCCGGCCACGGTGGCCGCGCACGCCGCCATGTTCGACCAGCTCTGCCGCGGCCGCTTCATCATGGGCATCGGCCCGGGTGGCCTCGTGAGCGACCTGGAGATGTTCGACGTGGGCCAGGCCGAGCTGCGCCCCCAGATGGTCGTCGAGTCGATCGACACCGTGCTCAAGCTGTGGGCCCAGGATCCGCCCTACGAGATCGACGGCCGCTTCTGGAAGATCTCGCTGAAGAACGGGATCTGGCCGGAGTACAAGGTCGGCTACGTGCCCCGCCCGTACCAGCGGCCGCACCCGCCCATCGCGCTCTCGCTGCTCACTCCGAGCTCGAACAGCGCGGTCACCGCGGGCGAGCGGGGCTGGATCCCGGTCTCCGGCCAGTTCTTCCACCGCCGCTACCTGCGCGGCCACTGGGAGAAGTACGTGGAGGGCTGTGAGCGGGCGGGGCGGCGGCCGGACCCCAGCGTCTGGCGCGTCTCGCGCAGCGTGCTGGTGACCGAGAGCGACGCCCTGGCCGAGGAGTACCTGGCCGACCCGGACAACGGCCTGTCGTTCTACTACCAGTTCTTCCACCACAGCTTCTCGAAGGGCCGCAAGGCGCTCTTCATGCTGAAGCCGGACCTGATCGTCCCGGACGAGGACGTCACGGTGGACATGATCAAGCGCGCCCTCGTCATCGCGGGCAGCCCGCGGCGCGTGCTCGAGCAGCTGGTCGCCTTGCGCGAGGAGACGGGACACTTCGGCACGCTGCTGATGGGCGGGCACGACTGGGACCGACCCGAGATGTGGCGCCGTTCGATGGAGCTGCTCGCCACCCAGGTCATGCCCAAGTTCTCGCAGCACGCGGAGACGCCCCGGGCGTGAAGGTCGCCACCTGGCGGGGCGACGCCCGCTTCACCCTGGACGAGGCGCCCGATCCGGTCGCCGGCCCGGGGCAGGTGGTGGTGGACGTGGCCGCCGCGGGCATCTGCGGCACCGACGTGCACGCGACCCAGGGGCTGTTCCCGTGGACGCCGCCCATGATCATGGGCCACGAGTACTCGGGCGTGGTGCGCGACGTCGGCCGCGGGGTGAGCCGCCGTCTCATCGGACGAGCCGTCGCCTGCGAGCCGTCCTACGGGTGCGGGGACTGCCTGCACTGCCGCCACGGCCGCATCAGCCAGTGCGCCCGGGCCACGCGTGTCGGCGGCTTCGCCGAGCGCGCCGCGCTCCCGGTGAGCTGCGTGCACCCGCTGCCGAAAGGCCTCGACCCGGTCACCGCCGCGCTGGCCGAGCCGGCCTCGTGCTGCCTCTCCGGGCTCGAGATGTTCCGCATGCCGCGCAACGCGACGGTGGTGGTGATGGGCGGCGGCATCATGGGGCTGCTGACGATGGCGCTGGCCCGCCGCCGCGGCGCCGGGCGGCTGATCCTCTCGGACCCGCTCGAGGAGCGGCGGGAGATCGCGCGCAAGCTGGGCGCCCGCGTGGTGGTGGATCCCGCGCGCGAGAGCCTGCACGAGCGCGTGATGGCCCTCACGGACGGGGGCGGCGCGGAGGTGGTCTGCGAGGCGGTGGGCAAGCCGGATCTCGTCGCCGAGGCCGTCGCGATGGTGAAGCCCGGCGGCGTGCTCCAGCTCGTCGGGGTGAATCCCAAGGGCAGCCGCATGCCCATCGACCTCTTCGACGTGCACTTCCGCGAGATCAGGATCCACGGGGCCTACGGCCGCGGCACCGCCTTTCGCCGCGCGCTGGCCGCGCTCCCCAAGCTCGGCATCAAGCGCCTGATCGGCGCAAAATTCCCGCTCGAGCGCATCGAGGACGCCTTCGCCCACGCCACCGCCGGCCGCGGCGCCAAGACCATCATCACCCCCTGACGGGGTCAGGTCTTGCAAAACGACATTTCGCGCTGACCCCGATCTAGGTGCGCCAGGACTCGGTGAGGGAGCGGGTGTGCTCGAGGGTCACGCGTCCGGCCCTGGTCACGAGATGGCAGGGGGCGAGCGCGGTGATGATCTCGTCGGCGCGGTCGGTGTCCCAGACGACGAGATCGGCGCGGCAGCCCACCGCCAGGCCGTAGTCGGGCACGCGGAGGATTCGCGCCGGCTGCGTGGTGAGCATGTCGAGGAGCAACGGTAGGTCGGCCTGACCGCCCAGGTGGCCGGCCACGCCCAAGAGGTACCCCATCAGCGGCAGGCCCGCGGTCCCGAACGGGGTGAACGCGTTCCGCACGTTGTTCGTCGCCGCGGCGACCGTGACCCCGGTCCCGAGCAGCCGTCGCGCCGGCGCGAGACCGCGGCGCACGCTGCGGACGTCCTTGCGCCCCATCAGGTACAGATCGGTCGCAGGCAGGACGATCACCGCCACGCCGGCCTCGGCGAGCCGGCGCGCGAGCGATTCCTGCTCGTCGGGCGGCAGCGCCGCCATCTCGCTCATGTGGCCGAGGGCCACGCGACCCTGCCAGCCCCGCCGGAGCGTCTGCTCGGCGATGTAGCGCGCGTGCAGGTGCTGCGGCTCGTCGAAGAAGTCGGTGTGGAAGTCGACGTCCACGGAGAACTCGGCGGCCAGGTCGAACACGATGTCGATGTGCCGGCGCGCGTCCGTGTCGTTGTAGGGCACGCCTCCCACCAGGTCGGCGCCCGCCCGCAGCGCCTCGCGGAGGAGCGCCTCGGTGCCGGGCGCCTGGAGGATACCCTCCTGGGCGAAGGCGCAGAGCTGCAGGTCGATGGCGGGGGCGTACTCGCGCTTGAGCGCGGCGAGCGCCTCGAAGCCCATCAGGCCCACGATGGGATCCACCTCGGCGTGGCTGCGCATCGCGGTGGTGCCCTGGCGCACCGCCATGTCGAGCACGCGCCGGGCGCGGGCCTGGATGTCTGCTCGAGTGAAGCGGCGCTTTTCCGCGCCGGTCACCCGCAGGGCCTCGGCCAGCGAGCCCTCCCGGCTTGGCGCCCGCTCGGTGAGCAGCGCCTTGTCGAGATGGATGTGCGCGTCCACCAGCCCGGGCGTCACCGCGCGCCCCTCGCAGGAGATCGTGCGTGCCGCCGATCGCCGCGAGAGCCGGCCGATCGCGACGATGCGGCCTCCGTGGCAGCCGATGTCCGCCACGAGGCCGTCGGGCAGACGGCACTCCCGCAGCAGCAGATCGAGCGGCCCGGTCATCCCGCCACGCCGCGCGCCTCGGCCATGGCGATCAGCGCCTGCTCGAAGCAGGCCAGCGGGGCGCGGACCGTTCCGGCGCCGATCTGGCCCACGCCCGGCTGCCGGCCCGCGATGCCGGTGTTGATCAGCGGCGTGATGCCGGTCTCGACCACGCGGCGGATGTCGATGCCCACCGGCGCGCCGCGGTCGTCGCGCGTCGGGATGCGGAAGTGCGGGTGCTCGCCCGCCGAGATCTCGGCCATCTCCTCGGTCAGGGCGAGCGCCTCGCGCAGGCCGCCCGCACCCACGAAGCCGGCCACCGCCGGCGAGGCCGCCATCGACGCGCCGCCGAGCCCGATGGTCTCGACGATGGCGCTGTCGCCGATGTCCGGGTTCGCGTCGGCGGGCCCGAATCCGGCGAAGTAGAGGCCGTCGGGCACGTTCACCGGCGCGGTCAGCCAGCGGTCGCCCAGCCCCGCCACCCGGATCCCGAAGTCGGTGCCGTTGCGGGCCATCGTGACCACCAGAGTTGAGGGGAGGGTCGACGGCCCCGCACCCACGCAGGGGTCGGTGATCGCCTTGCCGGCGGCCATCGCGAGATTGAGGAAGAACTGATCGTTGCCGGCGATGAATTCGGCGAGCCGCGCGATCGCCGCCGCCTCGGCGGTCGCGCGCGCCACCGCCGGCATCAGGAGACGCGTCAGCAGTGCCGAGGCCGCGGTGTTGCGCTGGTGCATCTCGTCGCCCATCCGCAGCGCCTGGCTCATCAGCGCGCGCAGGTCGACGCCGTCTCCCGCGCGCAGCGCCGCGCCCAGGAGGGGCCCCGCCTCCTCCGCGAGCCACTGCAGGCGCCGGATCACGCGCGCGTCATTGGCCCCGAAACGAAGGACCGCGCCCAGTCCCTCGTTGATCGTCGCGAAGGCGCGGTTGTCGCCCGCGCGATTCTCGACGACGAAGACCGGCATGGAGCGGGTGATCAGCCCGGTCATGGGGCCGACCGCTCCGCGCGAATGGCACGGGGCGAGCCTGACGCCGCCCTGCTCCACCAGGCGGCGGGCGCCGGCGTCGTCGGCCGCCCAGCCTTCGTAGCGGATGGCGCAGAGCACGGCCGCCTGCATGGTGGGGCAGGCGCGCTCCCAGGCGAGCGGCGGGCCCGCGTGGAGCACGACGCGGTCCTCCAGGTCCATCGCCTCGCGGGCCGGACGGCAGTCCACCAGGACCGGGTGCCCGCCGGTGAGCCGTGCGAGCACCGCCTCGTTGGCGGCCGCGATCGTGATGTCCGCGTCGAGGGCGGCCAGCCGCCGCGCCATGACCACATCACCGCCCGCGGGGGGACGCCAGCCCACGTGCGTCACCGGCACGCCGTGCGCGTCCAGGTCCTCGGCGAAGCCTTCGAGGCCCACGTTGACGACGCGAGGGCCGTCCGCGAGCAGGGCGCGCCCGTGCGTGGTCACGCACGACCTCCGGGCCCGCCGAGGAGCGAGTCGATCAACACGTCACCGCCCGCGATGCACGCGGCGGCCCGCGCGGCCTGCGCGTTGGACGGCAGCACCCAGGCGCCGGCCGCTTCGAGCGTTGCGACCTGGGCCGGCAGCCCCTGCGGGTCCTCCGCGGTGCCGACCACCGTGGCCACCACCGCCAGGCCCTGGCCACGCCCGCGAGCCTCGGCGCGAGCCGCGCGGACCGCGCCCGCCAGATCCCCGGCGGGATCGATGGCCGCGCCGCGGCCGAGGACGACGTCGAGCAGCAGCACCGCCAGGTCGGTACGCCGCGCCGCCTCGCGGATCGCCTCGACGCGCGCGGTCGGGTCCAGCATCGGATGCGCCCGCCCGACCGTGAACTCGTCGGCGCCCATGTCGAGCACGCGATGGCCCGCGCGCCGCTCCAGCGCCGCCCGATCGGTGAGGTTCGACGCGACCGGGCCCAGCAGCCGGTCCAGGATCAGGAGGCTCTCGTGCGCGAGGGTGCCGCCCGCGTAGAGGCCGAGCACGCTCGATTGGGCGGCGGTCAGTTGACGGCGGGCATCGCTGACTCGGCGCCGCGCATCGGGATCCGAGAACGCCAGCGGTTGCCAAGGCCGGTTCATCAGGATGGCATCGGCGGCGAATGCCGCGTCCTCCAGGGTGGCGACCGTGATGATGGAGCCCTCGCGACCGTCGGTCACGGCCGGCCCGAGCAGGCAGATCACCGCCGGCCTGCCGATGGCGCGCAGGCGCGACCGCACGCGCTCCGCGACCGCGGGCGCCGGCGGCTTGCCGATCACCATGACGAGATCGGTGGTTGGATCCGCGGCGAGCAGATCGAGAGAAGACAGGGCCATGGCGCCGCCGACCGTGGCGCCCATGTCGCGGCCCCCGACTCCGATGGCGTGGGAGATTCCGTGGCCGCGTCCGGCCAGCAGCGCGGCCACCTGCTGCAGGCCGGTGCCCGACGCGGCCACGATGCCGACGCGCCCGCGTGGGACCACGTTGGCGAAGCCGAGCGGGACGCCGCCGACGTAGGCGGTGCCGCAGTCCGGGCCCATGAGGAGGAGACCGCGCTCGATGGCGAGGTGCTTGAGCGCCACCTCGTCCTCCAGGCTGACGTTGTCGCTGAAGAGCATCACGTGGAGGCCGGCGTGCAGGGCGCGCCGCGCCTCCGCGGCGGCGAAGGCGCCCGGGACCGAGATCAGGGCCAGGTTCGCCTCCGGCATTCGCCGGATCGCGGCGCCGATGGTCCGCGGCCGCCCGCCACCCCGGTCATCCCGCCGCGACACGCGTTCGGCCAGCCGCGACTGCACCGAGGCGGCGGCCTCGCCGGCGATGGCTGCGGAGTCGGCGTCCACCACGACCACCAGGTCGTTGGCGGTCGCGGTGGCGGCCTCGTCGGTGAGCAGGGACGCCTGCGCGAGCAGATCGCGATTGGCGGGCGTGCCCATCACCACGCCGACCTCGCGGACGCCCGGACGGCCGCGGAGCGCGCGCGCCAGGTTCAGCAGCGTGACCGAGTCGTGATAGGCCCCGCGCTTGATCAGTGTCGCGTAGGCCATGGCTCAGGCCGCGAGCGACCGGCAGGCGAGCCGCATGCCGCAGAGCGTGTCGGCGCCCGAGGTCGCGCCGAGCCGGACGAGACAGGCCACGGCGCGCCGCTGCTCGTCGGGTGAGATCGCGCGCAGCACGGCGAGGACCGGCTCGGAGAAGCGGCCCGCCAGCGCGTGCAGCACGAACTCGCGTCCGATCGTGGTCGTCCGCTCGAGCGCCGATCCGGCAATCGCGCCCACGGCCGAGGCTCCTCCGCGCGGCAGCCATTCGCGGTCCACGTGGTGCAGGACGGCGAGCGCGCCCACCAGGCAATCGTCGCCGGACGGCGTGAGCCCGTCGCCGAGGCCCAGCAGCGTCACCGCGCCCGCGATCAGCCGCGCGGCGTCGCGCTCCCGGATCGCCGCCGCCAGGCGCGCGCGGCCGGCGACTCCCGGTGCCGAGTCCAGGCTCGCCGAGTGGCGTCCGCGCCAGTGCCGGAGGTGCCGCGTTGAACGACCGCCGCGACCTCCGGCGGTGTCGACCGAGCAATCGACCACCTCGACGCGCGGCCACGGGATCGAGAGCCCTTCGGCGACGAGACGTCGCGCGCCGATGGTGACCGGCGTGCCGATCCGAAGCCACCGCAGCGGCTCGACGTCATCGACCGCGGCGGCGAACGGCGCCAGCAGGGGCCCGGGTCCATGGAGCGCGAGGAGACTCCCGTCGGGCCATTGCAGGTTGATCGCGCGCTCGAACACCGAGTGGACGTGTCCGACCGTCCCCGACCAGGCGTCGAGCCGCGCCGCGACGGCGCGGCTCATGCGCGTGACGGCGACCACGCGGTCCATCAGCGCCGCCCGCTTCCCAGGTACGCCTGCACCACCGCGGGGTTCTCCCGGATCTCGGCAGCCGGGCCCGACAGCGTCACGCGTCCGCGCTCGAGCACGTAGGCGCGGTCGGCGAGGCCGAGGGCCTGGCCCGCCATCTGCTCGACCAGCAGGATCGTGACGCCGTCGGCGCGCAGCCGCGCGATCACCGCGAAGATCTCCCGCACCAGGATCGGGGCCAGTCCCAGCGACGGCTCGTCCAGCATGAGGAAGCGCGGCGCGCCCATGAGGCCGCGGGCCACCGCGAGCATCTGCTGCTGGCCACCCGAGAGGCCGCCCGCCGGCCGGTCCAGCCGCTCCCGCAGTGCGGGGAAGTGATCGAGCGCGCGATCGAGGTCTCGCGCGACGACCTCCCGTGCGGCTCGACGGGCCACCGCGCCCAGCAGCAGGTTGTCACGCACGCTCTGGTCGCCGAAGATGCCGCGCCCCTCGGGCACCAGCACCACGCCGCGGCGCGCGACCTCCCAGGACGGCCGCCCGCCGATCGCCTCGTCACCCACCGCGATGCGCCCGGCCGCCGGGCGCAGCACGCCCGCCACCGTCTTGAGCAGCGTGGTCTTGCCCGCGCCATTGCCGCCGACCACGCTGACGATCTCGCCGGCGCGTACCTCGAGCGACACGTCGTGGAGCACGGTGGCCCCGCCGCAGGCTACCGAGAGACCGGAGACGGTGAGCGCGCTCACGCCGGGACCCCCAGGTAGGCCTCGATCACCGCCGGGTTCTCGCGCACCGCCGCCGGGCTGCCGCTCGCGATGACGCGGCCGTAGTCCAGCACGGCGATCCGATCGGAGATCGCCATCACCAGCTCCATGTGGTGCTCGACCAGCACGATGGCCGGGCCGGCCTGCTCGCGCAAGGCGGTGAGCCGCCGGTCCAGCGTCTCGATCTCGATCGGCGCGAGCCCGGCCGCAGGCTCGTCGAGCAGGAGCAGCCGCGGCTGCGTGGCCAGCGCGCGGGCGATCTCGAGTGACCGGCGCAGGCCGGCGGGCAGGGACGCCGCCGGCTCCTCGGCCCGGGCCGCCAGCCCGAGCATCGCGAGCCAGGCCTGCGCCCGCCGGCGCAGCTCCCGCTCGCGGCGGCGGCGACCCGGCAGGCCGAGCAGGGCTCCCGCGAGGCCGCCGAGCCGGGGTCCGGCCACGCCGACCATGACGTTGTCCACCACGGTGAGATCGTCGAAGGGCTGCGCGGTCTGGAACGTGCGTGCCACGCCCCGACGGGCGATGGCGTAGGGCGGCAGCCCGGTGATCGCCTCGCCGCCGAGACGGATCTCGCCCGAGTCGGGACGATAGTACCCGGTGATCAGGTTGAGCAGGGTGGTCTTGCCCGCCCCATTGGGTCCGATCACGGCCACGATGTGCCGCGACGGGACCGACAGCGTCACCTCCGTGAGGGCCACCACGCCGCCGAACGAGACGCCGATCCGCTCGATCCCGAGCAGGGCCCCCGGCTCCGATGCCGGCGGGGCACCGGCACCGGCGGCCGCGGGCTCGACGGCGGCGACGGAGTCCGCGGCGATGTCGGCCGGCGCCGTCCGCGCACGGCCGCGACCGGCGATCGCGCCCACCACGCCGGCGGGCAGCCAGTAGATCGAGATCAGCAGGAGCGAGCCGTACAGGATCAGCCGGTAGTCGGCCAGCCCGGTGAGCAGCTCCGGCAGCACGGTCAGCGCGGTTGCGCCGACGAGCGGCCCGGCGAGGCTGCCGAGACCCCCGAAGAGCAGGGCGAGCAGGAAGACGATGGAGGTCTGCAGCGTGAAGCTGTCGGGCGAGATGTAGCCGTTGAGGAACGTGAACAACGCGCCGGCCAGCCCCGCGAGCGCGGCCGAGATCGTGAAGGCGGTGATGCGGATGAAGTAGGCCGACAGCCCGAGCGACTCCGCGGCCACCTCGCTGCTCTTCACCGCGAGCATCGCGCGTCCCCACGCCGAGCCCCTGAGATTCGCGGTGAGCCAGAGCGCGACGGCGGCCACCGCGGCGATCAGCCAGTAGGAGCCGCCCACCGACAGCTTCGGGATGTTGAAGATGCCCCCCGGCCCGCCGGTCACCGACACCCACTCCACCAGCACGTGCTCCACGATGATGCCGAAGGCGATGGTCACCATCGCGAGGTAGGGCCCGGACACGCGCAGCGCCGCCGAGGCCACCGCGGCCCCGAGGACCGCGGCCACCAGCACCGCGGCGATCGCCGCCGCCCAGCGCGGGGCCGCGAGCCGGGTGGCGGCCAGGCCCGCCGCGTACGCCCCGAGCGCGTAGAAGCCGGCGTGCCCGAGGGAGATCTGGCCGGTGAATCCGGCGAGCACGTTGAGTCCGGCGGTGACGATGGTCAGCAGGCCGATGCTGCACGCGAGGTAGAGATAGTACGTGTTGGCGGTCAGGGCGGGCAGCGCGAGCGCCGCGGCGGCCGCCAGCGCCCAGCCCACGCGCGGAGTCACACGCGCCTCGCGGGCGGCTGGCCGAGCAGTCCCCAGGGCCGCGCCACCAGCACCGCGATCACCAGGGCGAAGCCCACGATCTCGCGCGCCCCGGTGGAGACGTAGCCGGCCACGAAGGCCTCGAGCACGCCGTAGCCCAGTCCCGCGACGACGATGCCGGGTGCCGAGCCGAGGCCGCCGATGATCGCGACCGCGAAGGCCTTCAGCCCGATGATCGTCCCCATGGTGGGCGCCACGTTCAGCAGCGGAGCCAGGAGCACGCCCGCCACGCCGGCCAGCACCGCGGACAGCGCGTAGGCGGCCATGACCGCGCGCTCGATGTGGATGCCCATGAGGCCGGCCGCCTCGGCGTTCCAGGCCACCGCCTTGAGCTGCCGGCCGTACGGCGTGCGGTGATAGAAGACCTGCACGAGAACCATGAGGGTCAGGCCCACCACCGGCACCATCAGCTCCTGAGGATAGAAGCCGGCGCCGCCCACCAGGATCGGCCGCTGGGTGAGCGCGGACGGGAACGCGCGCGCGTCCTTGCCGAAGAGCAGCTGGGCCACGTTCTCGGCGATGATGCCGCAGGCGATGGTCGAGAGCAGCCACGCCGGCGAGGCGGTGCGGAAGAAGGGCCGCACCGCCACCCGTTCCACGACGATCCCGAAGGCGGCGAGGGCCAGGAGCGTCACCAGCAGGCCGACGGCCAGCGGCCAGCCGAGCGCCACCACGACCGCCCACGCGACCACCGCGCCCACCATCACCGCGTGCCCCTGCGAGAAGTTCATGGTGCGGCTGGTCGCCCA
>DATFYA010000089.1 GCA_035315345.1 Candidatus Methylomirabilota bacterium | reverse complement strand
ACGTGGGGCTGCGGGCGGGTGGGGCAGACCGCGCGCATGGAGTACACCGCGACCGCCTTCGCGGAGCCGCTCCGCCGCGTTTTCTCCGCGATCTACCGGCCGACCGAGGACGTCACCGTCGACTACCATCCCGGCTCGCGCTACTTCGTGCAGGCCATCGTCTACCGGGCCAGCATCCTGCCGTGGTTCGAGCGCTACCTCTACGAACCGCTGATGGGCTGGGTGCGGCGATTGGGGCGGCGCGTCCTCCGGCTGCAGTCCGGCTCTCTGCACGCCTACCTCGCCTACGCGATGGCGGCCCTGGTGATACTGCTGGGCGTGCTGCTGGCCACGGGCTCGCCGTGAACGCCACCGCCGGCTACCTGCTGGCGCTGGCCCAGGTGGTGCTGGACCTCGCCCTGGCTCCCGGGCTCGTCGGCCTGATCCGGTGGCTGAAGGCGCGGCTGCAGAATCGCCGCGGCGCGCCGATCTGGCAGCCGTACCTGGAGCTGCGGAAGCTCTTCGCCAAGGAGGTGCTGATCTCCACCAACGCCTCGTGGCTCTTCCGGCTGGCGCCCTACGTGATCTTTGCCAGCACCGTCGGGGTCGTCGCGCTGCTCCCGATCCTGGCGGTGCCGCTTCCGCTCGACACGGTCGGCGATCTGCTGGTGGTCGTGTACCTGCTGCTCCTCGGCACCGTGTTCCTGGCCCTGGCCGGGCTCGACACCGGCTCGCCGTTCGGCGGCATGGGCTCGAGCCGGGAGATGACGGTGGCCTCCCTCGCCGAGCCAAGCATCGCGGTGGCGATGTTCGCCCTCGCGCTGGGAGCAGGCTCCACCAATCTCGGGCAGATCGTGGCGCGCGCGATGGCGCGGCCGGCCGAGGCGGTGAGCCCGGGCTACCTGCTGGCCTTCACCGCGCTGTTCATCGTCACGCTGGCCGAGACCGGGCGGCTGCCGATCGACAACCCGGCGACCCATCTCGAGCTGACGATGATTCACGAGGCCATGGTGCTCGAGTACTCCGGCCGCTATCTGGCCCTGATCGAGTGGGCGGCGGCGCTCAAGCTGCTCGTCTTCTTCTCCCTGCTCGCCAACCTCTTCGTGCCGTGGGGCGTCGCGGTGCACCCCACCCCCGGGGCCCTGACCCTCGCGGTCACGAGCTACGTGGCGAAGCTGGCGATCCTGGCCGCGGTGGTGGCGGTCTTCGAGACGCGGGTGGCGAAGCTGCGGCTTTTCCGCGTGCCCGAGCTGCTGAGCGTCTCGTTCGTGCTCGCCCTGCTCGCCATCACCGCCTCATTCCTGTCGAGGTAGCGCGATGGACGACCTGTTCGCCCGGCTCTCCATGCTCGGCTCGAGCCTCGTGCTCATCGCCGGCTTCATGCTGCTGTGGCGTCGGGGGCTCTCGGCCTACGTCGACGCCTTCGCGCTGCAGTCGGCCGCGCTCGGCGCCACCACCGCGCTGGTGGCCTACTTCGGGGGCCACCCGGAGCTGTACTGGGTCGCGGCCCTGCTGATCGCGATCAAGGCGGTCGGGATCCCGATCCTGCTGCGCCGCATGGCGCGCCGGTTCGGCTCGGAGCGGGAGCTGGCGCCGTACGTGAACACCGCCACCTCGCTCCTGGTCGGCGGGCTCCTGGTGCTGCTCGCCTACGCGGTCATGCGGCCGGTGGTGCTGCTCAGCCGGCTGCCGACGCGGGCCGGCATGCCGCTGGCGATGGGCCTCGTGTTCGTGAGCCTGTTCGTGATCGTCAGCCGCAAGAAGGCCCTCACCCAGGTGATCGGCTTTCTCATGCTCGAGAACGGCATCGCCCTCCTCGCGGTGCTCGGCACGTACGGCATTCCCCTGATCGTCGAGATCGGGGTCTTCCTCGACGCGCTGATGGGCTTCCTGGTCATGCAGATCTTCGTATACCAGATCCACGAGACGTTCGAGAGCCTCGACGTCGAGCAGCTCAACCGGCTGAGGCGCTGACCGTGCCGGCTCCCGTCCTCTTCGTCGCCCTGCTGGGCTCGCCGCTGGTGGCCGCCGGGCTTGCCCTCCTGATCCCTCCGCGGTCGCGGGTCGGATCCGGCCTCGGCCGACTCCTGGCCCTCGTCCCGCTGGCCGCCGCGGGGGCCCTGGCCGCCCGGGTCGTGGCGGGGACGGTGCCCACCGGCGGTCCCGGCGAGCTGTTCCGCGTCGACGCGCTGTCGGCGCTGCTGGCCCTCTGCGTGGCCTTCGTCTCCGCGCTGGCCCTCGGGATCGGGCCGGGCGCCGGGGAGCCACCGCCACGGGCCCGGCGGTTCCGGATCTTCGCGAGCCTCTTCGCCTTCACGATGCTGGTGGCGGTGACCGCCAACAACGTCGCGCTGATGTGGGTCGCCGTCGAGGCCACCACGATCACCTCAGCGGTGCTGGTGCCGCTGCACCCGAGCGCGGCCTCGGTGGAGGCGTCGTGGAAGTACGTGCTCATCGGCTCGGTGGGCATCGCGCTCGCGTTCGTGGGGACGGTGCTGGCGTACTTCGACTTCGTCGCCCTCGCCGGGCAGAGCGAATCGGCGCTCAACTGGACGTCGCTCATCGCGGCGGCCCCCGCCATGCACCCCGCCGCGATGCAGCTCGCCTTCGTCTTCCTCCTGGTCGGCTACGGCACCAAGGCCGGCATCGCCCCGATGCACACGTGGCTGCCCGACGCACACGCCGAGGCGCCGGCCCCGCTGTCGGCGATGATGTCGGGGGTGCTCCTGGCGGTGGCCCTGTACGCGATCGTGCGCTGGAAGACGGTGGTCGACATCGCGGTTGAGCCCGACTTCGCCAACGGCCTGCTCATGGCCCTGGGTCTGCTGTCCCTGACCATCGCGGCGCTGTCGCTGCTGGGCCAGCGCCACTACAAGCGGCTCCTCGCCTACTCGAGCATCGAGCACACCGGGCTCATGTGCCTGGGCCTGGCTCTCGGACCGCTCGGGATCTTCGCGGCGATGCTCCACCTCGTCAACCACACCGCGGCCAAGTCGATGATGTTCCTCCTCTCGGGGCGGATCCTGGAGCGCTACCGCACCGGCGAGCTGCGTCAGGTCTCCGGCCTGCTTCGGGTCATGCCGGTCACCGGGAGCATGTTCGCGCTGGGCATGGTGGCGCTGGTGGGACTGCCCCCGTTCGGGATCTTTCTCTCCAAGCTGGCCATGCTGCGCGCCGGCTTCGCGGCCGGGCACGCCTGGCTCATGGCCGCGGTCCTGGCCCTGCTGGCGGTGGCCTTCATCGCCCTGATCGTCCATCTCAACCGGATGCTCTACGGCGTGCCCCCGGCGGGGCTGACCATGGGCGAGAGCGCCCGCTGGGCGCTGCTGCCCATGGGAGCCTGCGCGGTCGTGCTCCTGGTGCTGGGAGTAGCGATCCCGCCGCCGTTGCGGGCGCTGCTCGATCGCATCGTGGAGATCACGTCGGGATGACGGCAGCGGCGCGAGGCGAGAGCACGACGGACCTGGGCGCGGTCGCGGCGAGCCTGGAGCGCCGCCTGGGCGGCCGGCTGGCCGAGGCCCGTGTGGTTCGCGCGCGCGAGCTCCATTGCCGCGTGGAGCCGGGCCAGGTCCGGCGCCTGGCCGAAGCGCTGCGGGACGACCACGGCGCGGAGCTGCGGCTGATGGTCGGGCACGACCGGCGGGCCGTCGCCGGCCGCTTCGAGGTGGCGTACCTCTTCGCCCACTCCGCCGCGAACTGGTTCGTCCACGCGGTGCTGTGGGTGCCCGCGGAGCACCCGAGCCTGCCGTCGCTCGCCACCTTCCACCATCCGGCCTCGCTCTTCGAGCGCGAGATCCACGACCTGTTCGGCATCGCGGCCGCGGGCCATCCGGATCCTCGCCCGTTGGTGCGCCACGCCTTCTGGCCGGCCGACTACTTTCCGCTCCGGAAGGACGCGGAGAGCCGCGAGTTCCACGACGACGGCCGCGCCTTTCCATTCACCGAGGTGGGCGGCGAAGGCGTGTACGAGATCCCGGTGGGGCCGGTGCACGCCGGCGTGATCGAGCCCGGCCACTTCCGGTTCAGCGTGGTGGGCGAGACCATCATCGACATGAAGTCGCGCCTCTACTTCACCCACAAGGGCACCGAGAAGCTCTTCGAGGGCCGCGCGCCGGCCGACGGCCTCGAGCTGGCCGAGCGCGTCTCGGGCGACACCACCGTCGGGCACGCGCTGGCGTTCTGCCAGGCCCTGGAGGCGGGGACGGGGACGGCGGTGCCAGAGCGCGCGCGCTGGCTGCGGGTGATCCTGCTGGAGATGGAGCGGCTCTACAATCACGTGGCCGACTTCGGCATGATCGCCAACGACACCGGCTACGCGGTGGCGCACTCGCACTGCTTCCGGATCCGCGAGCGCTTGCTCCGTCTCAACCGGCGGCTGACCGGCAACCGCCTGCTTCGAGGGGGGATTCGACCCGGCGGGGTCGGATTCGATCTGCCCTCCGATCTCGACCTGGCCGCGGAGGTGGACTCGGCCCTGCGCGATTTCGAGGAGATCGCCGCGCTCTCCCTGCGCAACACGATGGTGATGGACCGGCTGGAGGGCACGGGGGCGCTGGCCACATCGATCGCGCGCGACCACGGCGTGCTGGGCTACGTGGCGCGAGCCTCCGGCATCGACGCGGACGCGCGGCGGGACCATCCGTTCGCGGCCTACCGTGACCTGGAGGTCCGCGTGCCCGTCCACCAGGCGGGCGACGTCAAGGCCCGCACGCTGGTGCGTCTCGAGGAGGCGCGTGAGTCGGCGCGGCTGATCCGCGAGGCGGTGCCCCGGCTCCCCGCCGGTCCGCGGGTCGCCCCGCTCGGCCCGCTCCCGGCCTTCGAGCCCGCCTTCGCGCTGGTGGAAGGCTGGCGCGGCGGCATCCTCCACTGGGTGATGGCGGACGAGGCCGGCCGCCTGCACCGGGTCAAGATCATGGACCCGTCGTTCCTGAACTGGCGGCCGCTGTCCCACGCGCTCCTGCGCAACATCGTTCCGGACTTCCCGCTCTGCAACAAGTCGTTCAACCAGTCCTACTCGGGCAACGACTTGTGAGAGGCGTATACTGGCCGACATGAAAACAGGACTGATCGTGCTCGGGGTCGTCATCCTGATCGTCATCGGCGCCATCGGCTGGGCCGTCGGCATCAACAACCAGCTCGTGGGGCAGGAGCAGCTGGTCAACGAGAAGTGGGCGCAGGTGCAGAACGTCTATCAGCGCCGCGCCGACCTCATCCCGAACCTGGTGGAGACCGTGAAGGGCTACGCGGCCCAGGAGCGCACCGTCCTCGAAGAGGTGACCAAGGCACGCGCCAGCGTGGCCGGCATCAAGGCCACCCCCGAGCTGGTCAACGACCCGGCCGCCTTCCAGAAGTTCCAGCAGGCCCAGGCCGAGCTGGGCGGCGCGCTGAGCCGGCTGCTCGTCACCGTCGAGAAGTATCCCGACCTCAAGTCCAACCAGAACTTCCTGGCCCTGCAGAGCCAGCTCGAGGGCACCGAGAACCGCATCGCGGTGGAGCGCATGCGCTACAGCGAGGCGGTGCGCGACTACAACACGCGGATCCGCCTCTTCCCGGGGAGCCTGGTGGCCTCGCTGCGCGGGTTCAAGGAGAAGGCCTACTTCGAGGCCACGCCGGGGAGCCAGGAGCCCCCGAAGGTGAAGTTCTAACGGGCGACCGGCCGGGAGGCGCCGTGCTCCGTCGCATCGCGCCCGCCTTGCTGCTGCTCGTCCTGCTGGCGGGTCCGGGGATGGCGGCCCTCCGCATCCCGCCGCCGCCCGATCGGCGGGTGAACGACTACGCGGGGGTGCTCTCCGCCGCCGACCGCGACCGCCTCGAGCAGAAGCTGATCGCGGGCGAGGCGGGCAGCCGCAACCAGATCGTGGTGGCGATCTTCCGCTCGCTGCAGGGCGAGAGCCTGGAGGACTACTCCATCCGCCTCGCCCAGGCCTGGCGCATCGGGCAGAAGGGCCTCGACAACGGAGTGATCTTCCTCGTCTTCCTCGACGACCGGAAGACGCGCATCGAGGTCGGCTACGGGCTCGAGGGCAACCTGACCGATGCCATCTCGTCTTCCATCCTGCGCGACGTCGTCGCGCCCCGCTTCCGCGAGGGGCGCATCGCCGACGGCATCGGCGCCGGGCTCGACGCCATCGAGCGCGCCATCGCCGGCACCTACGTGCGGCCGCCCGCCGCCGACCGCGGCAAGCGTGCGGGAGAGATCGGCGCCCGCGAGCTGCTCGCGCTGGCCTTCGTGCTGTTCCTGATCTTCGCGATCGTGCAGAGCCGGATGCAGACCAACGCCGTGCGACGGCGTGGCTGGACCGGTAGCTCGCGCGGCTGGGGCGGGCCGTTCATCGGCGGCGGCTTCGGCGGGGGCGGGTTCGGCGGAGGCAGCAGCAGCGGCGGCGGCTTCAGCGGGGGCGGCGGCAGCTTCGGCGGCGGCGGCTCGAGCGGGAGCTGGTGATGGCCCGTCATCCGCGCTGGGTGCGCGCGTTCCTGAGCGACGCCGACCTGGAGGCGGTGGGAGCGGCGATCGCCTCCGCGGAGGCCGCCACCTCGGCGGAGGTCCGCGTGCATCTCGACGCGAGCTGCCCCGGGGATGCGATGACGCGCGCGGTCGAGGTCTTCGAGCGGCTCGGCATGCAGCGCACGGCCGAGCGTCACGGCGTACTGATCTACGTGAGCATCGAGGATCACAAGCTCGCGGTGATCGGCGACCGCGGCATCGACGAGCGGGTGGGGCAGGCCTACTGGGAGCGGCTGGTGGAGACCGCGCTGGGCCACTTCCGCCAGGCGCGGGCGCGCGAGGGGCTCGTCCACGCCGTCGGCGAGGTGGGGTCCGCCCTGCGGCGCCACTTCCCGCGCCGGCCGGACGACGTCAACGAACTGCCCGACCAGGTGAGCATCGAGCCCTCGTAGCGGCGCGGCCGACCGGCCGCTCCCCGGCAGGCATTCTGCCGTGTTCGGGCGTCATACCCGGCTCCACGGCGACGTCGTACCCTCTGCTTCTCCGAATTTTCAGTGACTTGGCCGGTGGCATGCCTGGTGCTACGCGTCATGGCCGGATGCACGACCATCGCGAGGAGCCGCATATGCCACGACAGATCCAGATCGCACCGCTCGTCCTGCTCACGCTGATCGTCGCCATGGGGCTGTCCATCGTGTCCACGGTTTCGGCCGAGCCGGATCGGCTGGACTGGGCCGCCCGGATCGCCGACATGGACCAGGCGCTCAAGCGCGGTGACGCCTTCACGGCCCAAGCGGCCTGGCGCGAGGCGTACGTGGCCGCTCACGTGAGCCGCGGCTGGCCGGCCATGATCGCGGTCGGCGATGCGGCGATGCGGGCGAGCGGTCTCGTGGGGACGCAGGTCTCGGAGGCCCACGCCCGGCGCGCGTATCTCACCGCGCTCCTGCGCGCGCGGCGCCAGGGGTCACTCGATGGGGTGCTCACGGCCGGCGACGCCTTCGGGCGCCTCGGTGACCAGGCGGTGGTGAAGCAGGCGCTGGCCGTGGCCACCGACCTCGCGGAGCGCTCGGGCGACGGGGCGGCGCGCCGCCGCGTGCAGTCGTTCCAGACGCAGTGGGCGCCGCGCACGTAGCCGCTCGCACCGTCCCGGACGCGCTCGAAGACCGCGGCGCGAAGACGCCCTCGGCGGGCTCGTCGCGCCGCGTGCTATGCTCCCCCCGCCATGACTCGCGCCGAGATTCCGACCCCCGCACTGTTGCTGGATCTGGACCGCTTCGAGCGTAATGTCGCCAAGATGGCTGCCCACGTGAAGGCAGCCGGCAAGAAGATCCGCCCGCACGCCAAGACGCACAAGTGTCCGGAGATCGCCCGTCGCCAGGTGGCGGCCGGCGCGGTGGGCGTCTGCGTGGCGAAGGTGGGCGAGGCCGAGGTGATGGCCGCGGCCGGCGTGCGCAATCTCCTCATCACCACCGAGGTGGTCGGGCCCGAGAAGATCGGCCGGCTCCTCGGGGTGCTGCGGCGGCAGCCGGAGACCCTCGTGGTGGTGGACAACCCCGACAACGTGCGCGAGCTGGGCGACGCGGTGGCCCGGGCCGGCCTCGTGCTGAACGTGCTGGTGGACGTGGACGTGGGGGGCCGCCGCACCGGCATCCAGCCCGGCGAGTCCGCGCGCGACCTGGGCCGCCAGGTGATGGCGCACCCGGCGCTGCACCTGCGGGGGCTGCAGGGCTACGCGGGCCACTGCGCGCACGTGATGGGCTTCGAGGAGCGGCGCCGCACATCGCGGCGCTGGATGGGCCGGCTCATGAAGACGCGCGAGCTGTTCGAGAAGCACGGCATGCCGGTGGACATCGTGACCGGCGGCTCGAGCGGCACGTTCAACATCGACGTCGAGCTCCCAGGCCTCACCGAGCTGCAGTCCGGCTCGTACTGCGTGATGGACCTGGATTACCGGCGCATCGGCAGCCCGCGCGGGGCGGCCTACGACGACTTCGAGATGGCGCTGACCGTGCTGACCACCGTGGTGAGCGTGCCGACCGCCGAGATGGCGATGGTGGACGGCGGCTTCAAGGCCTTCTCCACCGATCGCCCGTTCGTGCCGGAGGCCGTCGAGTGGCCCGGCGTCGAGTACTCCTGGGCGGGCGACGAGCACGGCCGGCTCATGACCACCGAGCCGGGACGGCTGCCCAGGCTCGGCCAGCTGATCGAGTTCTTCCCGCCGCACTGCGACCCGACCATCAACCTCTACGACCGGATCTACGCCATGCGGGGCGACAAGGTCGAGGCGGTCTGGGAGGTCTCCGGGCGCGGGCGGTCCCAGTAGGACTGGAACAGGTCCCACACTTCTTCGGGCGACCGCGTCTGGAAGATGCGGGCGCGGCACTCGGTGGCGTGGCCGAGGCCTTCCGTGTACCACGCCAGGTGCTTCTTCATCTGCACCAGCGCGTACTTCTCGTTGAACTGAGCGCGGATCAGCCCCACGTGCCGCGCGATCACCCGGGCCTTGGAGGCGCGCTGGCTCTCGGGCGAGAGCGCGTCGAAGCATTCGTCGAAGACCCAGGGGCGGCCGAGCGCGCCGCGCCCGATCATCACCGAGCCGCAGCCGGTCTCGACGGCCATGCGCCGCGCCTCCGCCATCGAGTGCACGTCGCCGTTGCCGGTGACCGGGATCGAGACGGCGCGCACCACCTCGCCGATGATCGTCCAGGGGGCCTTGCCGGTGAAGCGCTGCGAGCGCGAGCGCGGGTGCACCGTGATGGCGTCGACCCCTTCCGACTCCGCCATCTGGGCGACCTCGACCGCGTTCAGGTGCTCGTCGTCCCAGCCGCCGCGGATCTTCACGGTGAGCGGCACGCTCACCGCCTTGCGCAGGGCGCGGAGGATCAACGCGGTCGCGCCGACGTTGCGCATGAGCGCCGCGCCTTTTCCCTTGCCGGTGATCTTGGGCATGGGGCAGCCCATGTTCAGGTCCACGATGTCGGCGCCCAGTGTCTGGCAGCGCTCGGCCGCGCGGGCGAGCAGGTCGGCATCCTTGCCGAGCAGCTGCATGGCGAGCGGCCGCTCCTCGGGATAGTAGGCCGCGATGGCGTCGGCGTGCGGATGGCCGGTGAGCAGCGCGGCCGCGTCCATCTCCTCGGACGTGGTGAGCGCGCTGCCGCACTCGCGCGCGATCAGGCGGAACGGGGCGTTGGTGATGCCGGCCATCGGGGCCAGCCGGGCCAGCGCGGTGAGCTCGACGGGGCCGATCTTCATGGAGCGCTCAGTATACCCGCTCAGGGCGCCCAGAGGCCGCGGTGCTGCTCGCGCGCCTCGGCGGCGAGCTTGCGGAACAGCTCGGCGTGGCGCACGTTCGGCGGCACCGTGAGCACCGCCGCGTACCCGAGCCGCACCAGCTCCGCGTTCACCATGATCTCGGCGCCGTCGGGCCCGGTCACCCACACGTAGGCCAGCAGCCGGCCGTAGCGGTCGCGCGCCTGCACGTCCGGCTCGAGACGCACCGCCCGGTTCCCGACGAGCCGTCGATTGACCTCGGTGGCCGCGCGCCCGCCCGGCTCCTCTCCGCGCGTCGGGTGATGCACCTCGGGCGTATCGATGCCGATATACCGCACCTTCTCCACCCCGCTCGCCAACCGCACCTGGATGGTGTCCCCATCCACCGTCCGCACCACCCGCCCCCTAAGCGGTTCCTTCTCCCCTCTGGGGAGAGGGTAAGGTGAGGGGCCAAAGGGTGAGGGGCCAGGAGCGGCAGGCGTCGCGGTAGACACCGCTGGCGGAGGCGCATACGACGGCGAGGCGAGCGCGAGCAGGGAGGCCAGCGCCAAGGCCAGGAGGACGACGAGCGCCCGCGCACGCATGATGTATCAACCACGATACACGAGGGCTGGATTTCTGAAACCGGGTTGGCCCACTGCCACGAGTGCGCAACTGATCCCGTCTGGCCATCGGCAGTGTGTTCACCGCGTCTTCCGGGCCTCCATAAGACACGGGCCGCCTAAGGGGACGGTCCTGAGATTGGGCAGTGTAAAGAGTTCTTGACTCATCAGGTGAACCGGCCTATTTTCCGTCAGCTTCATCGACCCGTCCGAGTCTCTGGGGAGGCGTTCATGTTCCGGGATCGGATGCCCACAGTCACTTCCCGCTTCGCATACGCAGCGCGGGGATCCCGCCTCGACTACCACCGCGCCCTCGGCGCCGTCGGGATGATACTAGCGAGCCTGAGCGCGTCACCGGGTTACGTATCGGCTCTGCCGCTGAACACGGTGAACCCGGATAACAGTCACAACTTCCGAGATACGAGAAGTCTGAATGACGTTGGTCTCGGACAGGGCACCGTCAATCAGTTCGGAGTCGATATCAATCCGCCAGGCTCGCAAGGCACGAACCTCCTCACTGCGGTCCAGGGATCAATCACGGTAGGGCCGCGCCTATGCGTGGGCCTCGCGGTGGATGCGAACTTTTGCGGACAAACCATTCCCTTCAACCCGTCGCTCGGCGGAGCGTGGACGCTCACGTTTGCCAACGGTGCCGACAGACTCGCCACGACGACACCGGCGCTCGGCACGCCGCCCGGATCTCCCGAGGTTCCCTTTCCAGAGCGCGTGACGATCTCGGGCAGCGGCAGCAACCCGACCTTCAACTGGATCGTACCGGCGAGCTTTACCCCCGACGCCATACGCGTCGCCGTGTTCGACAAGACCGCCGCTCCGCTCGCAAACGGGATGAGAGATGTCGTCCACGTCCAGGCTTTGAGCGGAGACGCGAGGCAGTTCACGGTCCCGACGCTCCTGAGCTCCGGTCAAAGCCTGAAGCAGGGCAACAACTATTCCATGATGATTCAGCTGGTTCAGACGCGAGGACACGGACCACTGGTCGGTACGTCGCTGGGCGCCATTGCGGCGCGCTCGTCCTCGTTTTTCGAATTCACGGTCTTGGAGCGCGGTGCGCCTCCACAGGTGCTGCTTCCGACCGTGGGTCCCGCCCCCGATCCCCGCACGGGGTTCGGGCCTACCTATCACTTCACCGCGCCCGTCGTGCCCAATGAGCTGGTATTCATCGACCCGTTTGTCGCCATCGGCTACAAATATGCGACGGGCGTCGGGGATCCGAATTTTGCCTCGGTCATGCTTCCGGAAGTCGGTGACAATCTCTTCAATGTGTCGTTCTCGACCGGTCAGAATCTGATGCAGCTCGTCCTAGGTGCCAAGACGCAGTTCTTCTTTCCCGACGGCGGGGTGAATGCTTTCGACGTCACCGGGATCGAGCGATCGGCCATGCTCGATCCGCAGAACGTCACCGCGTTCATAACCGGACTGACTTTCGTGAGTCAGGGCAACTTCACGGGAACGATGACCCCTCTCTTGGCACCGACCCCCGAACCGACCACGATGCTGTTGTTTGGCATGACGGCCGGCGGCCTGGGTTGGCTGCGCCTGAGAACACGCCGGCCGTCGGAAGAGCCCACCGGCGAATAGCGCACGGCCCCTGGCCGAGGCGCGTGCCAGTCGCGTAGATCCGTACCGCCCCCAATCGGGAGGGCCGGTAAACGCTACCTGGCCGTGGCGGCGCGCGCCGCTACTCTGCTGGTTCGAAGCGGCGCTCGTGCGTGGGAATCGCGGCGGTGCTTCCAGGGCATGTCGGTTGCAGCCCACTCGGGTCGGACTCGACGACAAGGAGACGACCGATGACCTGGAGAAGCGCTATCGCGATCGCGATGACGACGCTGTTTCTGGCTTCCCCGCTCGCTGCGCAGACGAAGGGCAACTCGCCGGCCGAGCCGACGCCTCCCAAAGGCGATACGGGAAGCGGCAACCGGCCGCCCGGCACCCCGTCGGCGGGCGACAAGGGCACCCCGACGACTCAGAACCCGACGGCGCCGTGCCCGGCCGGCACGGCTCGTCAGAACCTCGGCCAGGATTGCCGGCCCTTGAGCCAGCAAGGCAAGGAGCCGAAGAAGTAGGGCGGAAGCCGTTCATTCCCAGGCCGGCGTGATCCCGCCCGCCGGATCGCGCCAGGCGGGCGCCCACGCCAGCGTGACCAGCCGGACGGAGATGTTCTGGCGCGTGGGCTTGAGCGAGATGCTCTCCAGCCGCTCGGTGAGCGGGTCGGTGCTCGCGGTCAGCGCGTCGGCCTCGGCCTTGAACTGCGCGTCGAGGTCGGCGATGGCCTGATCGACCGCTCCGACCGACTCCTTGGCCCGCCCGACGTCCTGCGTCTCCTTCAGCACGCGGCCGGCGCCGCGGGCCGCGGTGGTGGCGCGCCCGATCGTGCTGACGTTGACCGCCTTGCGGCCGAGGAAGGCGCCCAGGATGGTGGCGCCCACCGAGATCGCGGTCTGGATGCCCTGCTGGGTGGCCTGCTCGCTCTCGCGCGCCACCGCCTGCTCGGCGCGGCGACGCCGCTCCTGGAGCGCGGCCTGCTTGGGCGCGTACTTCTGGCGCAGGGCTTCGATGGCACGATCGCGGTCCTGACGGGTGGATTGCTGCAGGCGAACCCGGAAGTCGCGCTCGGATTCGTCGGGATTCGAGACGGCCTTCAGCGACGGGCTGCGCAGCAGGTCGACCTTCTGCGTTCGCAGCAGCCAGGCCGCGAACTCCTTGCTCCACGCGTCGTAGCTCTTCTTCTTGCCGGCGGGCGCGGGCAGATCGGCGAACCCGCCACCCTCGTCGGGCCCATCCGCGAGATCGGCCGAGGTGAAGCCGGCGACGGCCGCCTGATCCCAGTCGACCGGCACCGCCTCGCCGGTGATCGGCGTGAGCACGGTCACGTCGCGGGTGACGTCGATCTTGCTCTTGGTGTCGGCCACGCGCACCTGCGCGAAGCCGGCGAGCATCGGCTGGTAGAGCAGGCTCGACCCGGCGGGCGCCGCGCCGTGAGCCGGCACGAAATGCTGGGGCACGTCGGGCGGCAAGAGCGGGCGTTGACCGCCTCCGGTGGACAGCGCGCTCTCGGCCGCGAGTGCCGCCGCCCGCGCCGCCTTGCTCTTCCCGGGCCGAGCGACCGGCGCCGACGCGGGTGGCGACGCGGGCGCGGACGCGGCCGCCGCAGCGCCCTTGGCGCTCCCGGTCGTCGCCTCGGCCGCCGGCTCCGCGATGTCCGCGCCGCGCCGCCCGTCCATCAGCGATTTGATCTGCGCGCGCGTCAGCGGTCCGCGCAAGTAGGACATCACCCAGCGGCTCTCGAACACCACCGGATGGTCCTCGTGCACGTTGTTCATCAAGAAGATGCGGCTCGAGAGCCCGGACAGGATGCGCTCGAGCCCCGGGCGGTCGAAGCCCTGACCCGCGCTGCCCGCCGCGCCCTCGAGGCCGTCGAGCACCCGCGCCTTGTCGCGCTCGGTCTGCAGCCGTCCGATGAACCACGTGCCGGTGTTGGACAGGCCCTTGTAGTCGAGATCGACGGGGTTCTGGGTGGCCAGCACGACGCCGACGCCGAAGGCCCGCGCCTGCTTGAGCAGGGTGAGCAGCGGCGTCTTCGACGGCGGATTGGCCACCGGCGGGAAGAAGCCGAAGATCTCGTCCATGTAGAGCAGCGCGCGCAGGCTGGTGGTGCCCGACTGCGTGCGCATCCACCCCACGACCTGGTTGAGCAGGAGGGAGACGAAGAACATCCGCTCCGCATCGGTCAGGTGCGCGATCGACACGATGGCGATGCGCGGCTTGCCCGTCGCGGTGTGCAGCAGGTGGTCGACCTCGAGCGCCTCGCCTTCCATCCAGGCCTCGAAGCCGGGGGCCGCGAGCAGGTTGTTGAGCGACATGGCCAGCGCGAAGCGATCCTTGGAGGGGAAGAACGCCTCGAGGTCCAGCACGCCCACCCGCTTCACCGGCGGCGTCTGGATCTGCTGGATCATGGCCGCGAGATCGAGCGCCTGTCCCTGCTTCCACGCGGTGTCCAGGATGGTGGAGATCAGGATGTGCTCGCGGCTCTTGATCGGATCGGCATCGATGCCGAGCAGCCCGAGGAGGCTGGTGGCGGTGGTGCCGATGCGCTCGCGCAGCAGCTCGGCGTCGTTACGAATCGCCTCGGGCGGCGCCGCGAACGACCTGAGGATCGACAGCGGGATGCCCGCGTTGCTCCCCGGGGTGTAGATCGCGAAGTCGGCCGCGTCGCGCAGGCGCTGGATCCGCGGGCCGTCCTCGCCCCAGGACGCGAGGCCCTTCTGCCAGGCCTCGGCCTGCTGGCCCGCATAGTCGTCGGGAGAGACGTTCTTGCGCCGCGCGTCGTCCTCGTTGATCCACGCGCGGAAGTCCTCGGGCCGCAACGCCGGGAAGGTCAGCAGCAGGTTGGCCAGGTCGCCCTTGGGGTCGATCAGGATGGCCGGGATGCCGTCGATGGCGGCTTCCTCGATGAGGGCCAGGCAGAGGCCGGTCTTGCCGCTCCCCGTCATGCCCACGCAGACCGCGTGGGTCACCAGGTCCTTCGAGTCGTAGAGGAGCAGGCCGTCCTGCGCCTTCTTCGCCTGCGGGTCGTAGGGCCGCCCCAGGTAGAAGACGCCCAGCTTCTCGAAGTCGGCGGGGCTCGGCATGGTGGCCTCTCTACAGACTCTCTATGAGAGTCCGATCTGATCGTTCGTTCATCGATCTCGCACTCGTGAGCGACCGCAAATCTTCCTCGAACGCCGGCACCCAGCGCAAGTCCGCCACCCCCGGGCTATTGTTCCACAAGGCCTTACGCCCAGCGCGGCTTAGCAAGCGCAGCCTCGCAAGCCGGGATTCGGATGGAAGCTCCCGTTTCGATGGCAGGGAGCCCTCCAGGAGATGCTATCTTAGTGAGCCGATGACACGCGGCAACCTGTCGGAGCTGATCTTCTTGGTGGAGGAGGCCCCGGAGGGCGGCTTCACGGCCCGGGCGCTCGGGGAGTCGATCTTCACGGAGGCCGACAGCGTCGCAAGCCTGCACGAGAGGGTCCGCGACGCAGTCCGCTGCCATTTCGAGGAAGGTCAGGCTCCCAAGGTTATCCGCCTCCACTTCGTCCGCGAGGAAATCATCAGCGCTTGAGGCTGCCGCGGGACGTCTCCGGCGACGATCTCGCGAAGGCCCTGGCCAGCTTGGGCTAACGGGCGACCCGTCAGACCGGTAGCCATCTTCGGCTGACCACGCTTGAGCACGGTGAACACCACATCACAGTTCCGCGGCATGGAAGCTTCCGCGTTGGGACTCTCGCCGGCGTCTTGGGCGACGTCGCTCAGCACTTCGGGCTGACTCGAGAGACTCTGATCGAGCGCTTGTTCCCGCGATAGCCTGCGGTTCGGCGACCCTGGGCGACGCCGTTGGCCCCGACCGCGCGGCATCCAATCCGGAACTGCTCAGGTGTCGAACGGCTGCGGCCAGCTACAAGGCGCGCTTGACGAACGCGCCGCCCTTCACGATCGCCTGGATGTGCGCGGAGCTCTGGAAGATGCGCAGGTTGGTCAGCGGGTTGCCGTCGACCACGAGCAGGTCGGCGTACTTGCCGGGCTCGACGGAACCGATTCGATCAGCCATTCTGAAAATTTCCGCGTTGACCATGGTGGCGGACCGCAGGACCTCCATCGGCTTCATCACCTGCCCCTTCAGCTCGAACTCCATCGTGCGCTGGGCCTGCATGTCGCCGAGGAGATCGGAGCCCGAGCCGATCTTGCAGCCCGCGCGATAGGCGTGGGTGAGACCCTCCAGGCTCTTCTCGAGCGCGAGGTTGATCTTCTGGATCTGGTGCTCGCCGATCCCGTAGTTCTTGCCCTCGCGCGAGATGGCCTCGTACGTCACCATGGTGGGCACCAGGTAGGCGCCCGCGGCCTTGATGGCCTGGGCGCCCGCCTCGTCGAGCAGGTTGCCGTGCTCGATGCACCGCACCCCGGCCTGGATCGCGTTGCGGATGGCCGAGCCGGAGTAGGCGTGGGCCAGCACGTACTTGCCGACCGCGCGCGCCTCCTCCACCGCGGCCCGCATCTCCTCCACCGTGTACTGCGTGGTGTCGAGCTCGTCCCCCGGCGACATCGCCCCGCCCGACGCCATGATCTTGATCTGGTCCACGTCGTGACGGAGGTTCTCGCGGGTGGCCTTGCGGACCTCGTCGGCTCCGTCCGCGATGATGCCGCCCATGCCGATGCAGCACTCCACCGGCTCGATCCACTCCGAGCGCCGGCGCTTGTCGGCGTGGCCGCCGGTCTGCGAGAGCGGCCGCCCGGAGACGAGCATGCGGGGGCCCGGATAGAGCCCCGATTCCGCCGCCTCGCGGAAGCCGTAGTCGGCGCCGCCCGCATCCCGCACGGTGGTGAAGCCCTGCATCAGGCACTGCTCCATGCGGCGGAGCGCCTTGGCCGCGATGAGACTCGGCGGATTGTAGCGATGCTGCTCGGGGATGTTGCCCTCCACCGCGCACATGTGCACGTGCGCGTCGGTGAGCCCGGGCATCAGAGTGCGGCCCCGCAGGTCCACCGTATCGACCTTACCCGGCAGGGCTCCGACCCGGCCCGAGCCGATCACGTCCTTGATACGCTCGCCTTCGACCACGACGGCGGCGCCGTCGATGGGATCCGCGCCGGTGCAGTCGATCAGGAATGCGCTGGTGAACACGGTGATCGCCATGGGGCGTCCTCCGACCTCCGAGATGGTCAGCGCGGGGATTCTAGCAGGAAATCATCGGGGGGAGGCGGGAGGGAGGAAGCGGCCGCAGGGCCGGCACGCCGGGGCTCGGGCTCCGGCGCGCCGGCGCCGGCGCTCAGGAGCGCATCATTCCGGTCAGCTTCTGCACGATGCCGGCCTTGGCCGACTCCTTGGCGCGGGCCAGCTCCTCGCCCAGCTCCATCAGCCGCTCCCGGTTCATGAGCTTGCGCACCCGCGGGAACATCTCGGATTCCTCCTCCTCGGCGTGGTGCTCGACCAGGTCCTTCAGCACCTTGGCCTTGGCCGCGAACTCGTTGGTCGAGGGGTCCGTGTTCTTGACCTCGGGCATCACGAGGTCGACCACGTGGTGCTCCTCGATCGCCTCGTAGTACATCTCCTTGTCGTCGTTGGTCTTGGCCACGTCGAAGAAGGCGGGATAGAAGATGTCCTCCTCGATCTTGGTGTGAATGGTCAGCTCTTCCTCGATCGTGGCGAGGAGCGTCTGCCGCTTGCCCTCGGCGCGGTCGCTGGTCTCCTCCAGCTCTCCTAGCAGCTCGCGGACCCGTTCGTGGTCCTCCTTGAGCAGGGCGATCGCGTCCTTCTGAGTCTCCTTGCCGTTCCGGGCCGGCTTCTTCCGTGCCATCGACTTGCGTGCGGGCATGGCCTTCTCCTTTTGCCGCCACCCGGCGGCGGTTGACTGCTGCTCGGGTCAGCAAGGAGAGTGCCACGCCGACGCGACATCAACGGCGCGACTCTTCGCCCGAATCGCGGCACTGCGGTTCAACCGGAGTTTCCGGAGAGGCACGACTACCGGGAAGAGATGCCGCGGTTGCGCTCGGATCAGCGGCGCGGATGCGGCAGTTCGAGACCGGGAGCGACGACCGACGCCCTGGCATGGGCGATGCTGCCCTCGGTTCGCCAAGGGAGGATCCACCCGATGATCATCAAGTCAATGACGGCGGGCCTCATCGCGCTGGCCCTGGTGAGTGCCCCGGCGTTCGCCCAGCAGGCCAAGAGCAGCCTCACCTCCTCGGACAAGAAGTTCGTGACCGAGGCCGCCGAGGGCGGACAGATGGAGGTCGATCTGGGCGAGCTGGCGCAGCAGAAGGCCGCGAGCGACGCGGTCCGGGAGTTCGGCCGCCGCATGGCCGACGACCATGGAAAGGCCAACCGCGAGCTGGCCCAGCTGGCGGCGAGCAAGCAGGTGCAGCTGTCCGACAAGCCGTCGCGGAAGGCGCAGCGCGAGAAGGACCGCCTGGCGAAGCTGTCCGGCGCCGCCTTCGACCGCGAGTACGTGAAGCTGATGGTGAGCGACCACGAGACGGATGTGGCGGCGTTCCGGCGCGAGAGCCAGGCCGCGAAGGATCCGGAGCTGAAGGCCTGGGCCGGCAAGACCCTGCCGGCGCTCGAGGACCATCTGCGGATGATCCGCCAGGTCCAGGGCCAGCTCGCGAAGAAGTGAGCCCGGCCGTGCCGGCCCAGCACGTGGTCCCGATCGAGGAAGCCGCCTGTCAGGTCGCGGTCGATCCCGACCGCCTGGCGGGGGTCACCCTGTCGCCGGACGCCCGGGCGGCGATCGAGAACGCCGAGGCCGACACCGAGACGGTGGAGCGCCGGTGCGTCCGATGCTCCACCGAGCAGGCGCGCGATCTGCTCGAGTACTTCGACCGCGCCGCGGCGACCCTGCAGCTCGATGGTGACTACGAGCGCTCGACCTCGTGCGCACAGGCGGCCGAGCAGCTTCGGCGGACCCTCGAGGGCCCGGTGCTCACCACCTGATTGCGTTCTCGACCGAGCGCGCGCACGACCGACGAAGGAGCCCACGATGGCGTCGACCGCGGCGGACATCCTGATCGAGACCCTGCTGGACTGGGGCGTGGAGGTCGTCTTCGGCCTCCCCGGCGACGGCATCAACGGCATCATGGAGGCGCTGCGGACCCGCCAGGACCGGATCCGGTTCGTGCAGGTTCGCCACGAGGAGGCGGCCGCGTTCATGGCCTGCGGCTACGCGAAGTTCACGGGTCGTCTCGGGGTGTGCCTGGCCACCTCGGGCCCGGGCGGGATCCATCTGCTCAACGGCCTCTACGACGCCGCACTCGACGGGCAGCCGGTGCTGGCCATCACCGGGCTCACATATCACGACCTCATCGGCACGCACACCCAGCAGGACGTCGCGCTCGACCGCCTCTTCATCGACGTGGCCAAGTTCAACGAGCGGATCATGGGACCGACGCACGTCGAGAACCTCACCCACCTGGCGTGTCGGACCGCGCTGGCCTACCGCGGGGTGGCCCATCTCGCGTTCCCGGTGGACATCCAGGAGCAGAAGGCGGGTCCGCGCTCGCCGCGCAACGTCGATCACCACGCCTCCGACGCGCTCGGTCGCAGCGCGGGACTCCCGGCCCAGGACCTGCTGAGTCGAGCCGCGGACCTGCTCAACGCCGGCCAGAAGACCGTCATCCTCGCCGGCCGCGGGGCGCTCCATGCCGGCGATGAGCTGGAGGCGGTCGCCGAGCGGCTCGGGGCGCCGATCGTGAAGGCCCTTCTCGGCAAGGCCGCGGTGGACGACGAGAGCCCGTACACCACCGGCGGCATCGGGCTGCTCGGTACCCGCCCGTCCCAGGAGGCGATCGAGGAGTGCGACACGCTCCTGATGGTCGGCACGTCGTTCCCGTACATCGAGTTCATGCCGGAGCCCGGCCAGGCCCGCGCGGTCCAGATCGAGCTGGACCCGATGCGCCTGGGGCTGCGCTATCCGGTCGAGGTCGGTCTGGTCGGCGACAGCCGGGCCACTCTCGGCGCGTTGCTGCCGCTCCTGACCGCGCGCACGGACCAGGCGTTCCTGGCAAAGGCCCAGGGGTCGATGGCCGACTGGCGGCGGCTCATGGACGAGCGGGGCAGCCGGCAGGACAAACCGATGAAGCCGCAGCTCCTGGCCCGCGAGCTGGGGCTGCGCCTGGCCCATGACGCGATCGTGTGTTGCGACAGCGGGACCATCACCACCTGGTGGGCCCGCCACATCCCGGCCCGCCGCGGGCAGATGCACGCGGTGTCGGGCAACCTGGCGAGCATGGCGTGCGGCCTGCCCTACGCGATCGCGGCCCAGATCGCCTACCCGGGTCGCCAGGTGGTGGCCTTCGTGGGAGACGGCGGCTTCTCGATGCTGATGGCCGAGCTGGCCACGTGCGTGAAGTATCAGCTGCCGGTGAAGATCGTGGTCGTCAAGAACGGCACGCTCGGGCAGATCAAGTGGGAGCAGATGGTGTTCCTGGGCAACCCCGAGTACGGCTGCGATTTGCACCCGATCGACTTCGCGCTGTTCGCCGAGGCCTGCGGCGCCGCCGGCGTGACCATCGAGAACCCGGTCGAGTGCGGCGACGCCCTCGACGCGGCGCTGGCCGCGCCGGGACCGGTGCTGGTGCAGGCGGTGGTGGATCCGCTGGAGCCGCCCATGCCCGCGAAGGTCACGCTCAAGCAGATGGCCCATTTCGCCGAGTCGCTCCTGCGCGGCGAGCCCAACCGGCAGAAGATCGCGCTGACCGTGCTGGGCGATCGGGTGCGCGAGCTGATCTGACGGGCGCGCCGCCTAGCGCGGCGGCTTGTTCACACCCATCTGGTGGACGTAGACGAGCTCTCCACCGAGCCAGCCCGAGATCAGGATGGCCACGATGCCGAGGGCGGAGAGGACCACCGGCAGCGCGTCCAGGGGATGCGGAATGCGGAGGCCGAACGAGACCGCAAAGAGCGCGACCGCGATGAGATTCAGTACCATGTGGACCAGCGCGATCCGGCCGACCCGCCGATCCCGGATGGACAGGAAATCGATGAATCCGGGCACCGCCGACAGCAGCGCGCCGACGACGCCCCCCGCGATCGTGTACCACGCCACCACCTTCCAGGTCGGCCCGCCCCATCCGGCGTGGAACACGATGTCGCACACGATGGAGAACACCCAGAGGCCGATGGGCAGGGCCACCAGCATCGGATGGATGGGATGGCCCTTCACGCTGGCTGGTGTCGACATGACGTCTCCGGACGCCTCACGGCGTCTGCCCTGATATTTGATTGGCCCGCTCGGCCGCGCGGTCGCCGAGGGTCGTGAGCAGCGAAGGCGACAGCGACGACGTGCTCGCCTCGCCCTTGACCGCGCCGGCGGCCAACGCCGACGGCCGCCCCGGTCCCCGCGAGCCCGGCAGCAGCCGATTCACGAGCCCCAGCAGCTCGGCGGTCAGCCCGGGAAAGACCCCGTGCAGGGTGGCCCCGATCCGCGCGGGCAGCGACAGCACGCGGTCCGCGTCGCCGAAGCGAAGCGCATCCACGATCTGCCGCGCGGCGCGCTCGGCGCTCATGGACACCAGGGGCAGCGAGTCGGCCACGCTGAACCAGGCGTACTCGGCGCGATGCCGGCCCTTGAACCAGGCGTGCCGCGGGCTGCCGGTCCGCATCAGGCCTGGGCAGATGGTGCTGACCTGGATGCTCTCGCCGGCCAGCTCGGCCCGCAGGCCCTCGGACAGGCCGACGAGCGCGAACTTGCTCACGCTGTAGGGCAGCAGATGCGGCACGCTGAGGCGGCCGCCGATCGAGGCCACGTTGACGATGCGGCCGGCGCGCCGGGCCCGCATGGCGGGCAGCACCGCCGCGATCGTGTAGAGCGCGCCCCAGAAGTTCGTGGCGAGCGCGGCCTCGTAATCCTCGATCGCCATCTCGTCGACCGGTCCGACTGTGATGGTGCCCGCGTTGTTGACCACCGCGTCGATCGGCCCCAGCCGCCGGGTCGTCTCCTGCACCAGACGCTCGACCGCGGCGCGATCGGTGACATCGCAGGGCAGCGCGAGCACCGCCGCCCCGTGGCCGGACAGATCCTCGCGCGCCCGGGCGAGGGTGGCCGCGTCCCGCGCGGCGATGGCGACGCGCGCGCCCTCGCGGGCCAGCTCTCGGGCGACGAGGAGGCCCAGCCCGCGCGAGCCGCCGGTGATCAGCACGGTCCGGTTGGCGAGATCCCAGCGGGCCCGCTCGCGGCGGATCATGCGGAGCGCGAGCAGCGCGCCGGCGACGGCCAGCGCGGTCCCGGCCCGCCTCATCGGGTGGGATCGAGGACGACCTTCGTGCAGTCCTCGCGCTTGTCGTTGAACATGCCGTACGCGTCGGCGGCGCGGCTCAGCGGCCACCGCCGGTGGCTGATGACGAAGCTCGGATCGATATGGCCGGCATCGATCCGCTCGAGCAGCGGACGCATGTAGCGATGCACGTGCGTCTGGCCCATCCGGAAGGTCAAGGCCTTCGCGAACGCGGCGCCGAAGGGGATCTTGTCGAGGTATCCGCCGTACACGCCCGGGATCGAGACCGTCCCCCCCTTGCGGCAGGCCTGGATGGCCTGGCGAAGGGCGACCGGCCGATCGGTGCCGAGGCGCACCGCCGTCTTCACCCGATCGTAGAGCGCGTCCAGCGTGGTGCCATGCGCCTCGGTGCCCACCGCGTCGATGCACGCGTCGGGACCGCGTCCGCCCGTCCGCTGCTTCAGCTCCTCGACCACGTCGTCGTCGATGTCCTCGTAGTTGATCGTCTCCGCCTTGGCTTCCGACTCGGCGAGCCGCAGCCGCGCCGGCCAGCGATCGATCGCGATGACGCGGTCGGCGCCGAGCAGGTAGGCGCTCTTGATCGCGAGCAGGCCGACCGGGCCGCAGCCCCAGACCGCGATGGTGTCGCCGGGGCGGATCCCGCAGTTCTCCGCCGCCATGTAGGCGGTGGGGAAGATGTCCGACAGGAACAGGACCTGCTCGTCGGTGAGCCGCGCCGGCACCGGGCAGGCGCCGACGTCGGCGAACGGCACCCGGACGTATTCGGCCTGGCCGCCCGCGTAGCCGCCGTAGAGGTGGGAGTAGCCGAACAGCCCGGAGGCGGAGAAGCCGTAGAGCGCCTCCGCCATGGCCGCGTTCGGGTTGGTGTTGTCGCAGAGCGAGGTCAGCTGCTCGCGGCAGAAGAAGCACGCGCCGCACGCGATGGTGAAGGGGATCACCACGCGGTCGCCCACCTTCACGGTCCGGCTCGAGGGGCCGGTCTCCACCACCTCGCCCATGAACTCGTGCCCGAGGATGTCGCCCGGCCGCATGGTCGGGATGACCCCATTGTAGAGGTGCAGGTCGGAGCCGCAGATCGCGGTGGACGTGACCCGGACGATCGCGTCGTGCGGATTGACGATCTCGGGATCGGGCACGGTATCGACGCGCACGTCGCGTGCGCCGTGCCAGCACACCGCGCGCATCACCAGGCCTCCGCGTGGCGCCGTGCGCCGGTGGCGACCTCGTGGGCTTCCATGCGCTGCTTGAACCGGCGCAGGTCCTCGCGCACCTCCTGGTCGCCGCTGCGGCCGAGCACCGTCGCGACCGCAGCTCCGAGACGGCCGGCGGGCGGCGCGTAGCTGAGCAGCACCTTCACCTCGGTACCGCGGCCGCCGGGAGCCGGCGTGAAGCGCACCGACCCGGCGTTGTCCACCTCGGCGCCCTCGACCGAGCGCCACGCGATGAGGCGTCCCGGCTCGTCCGCCACGATCTCGGCGTCCCAGGAGAGGGGGATGTCGCCCGGGCCGCGAACGGTCCACCGGGTGCGCCCACCGTCCAGCGCCGTCACCGATTCGAGATGCGTCATCACTTCCGGCAGGCGCGTCAGGTCCCGCCAGCGCCGGTATAGCTCCTCGGGTGGGCGAAGTACCGTGACGGTGCGCTCCACCCGCTCGCCTCGACCGCCGGCCAGCGTTGGCATGTCCGAGCGGCGCTTCTCCACGCCGCGCGGCGCGCGGCGGGCCGCCATCGCGACGGCCCAGGCGCCGGCCGTCACCGCGACGGCCCCGACCGCGGCAGCCGCCCACAGCGTCATGCGGTCATTCGATGAAAGCCGCTGTCTCATGTCGTGCCTCTCCGGTTGGAGTCGAGGAGATACGTCGTCGCACGAGACGGAGCAAGGGCCGTGCCGCTGCCAGGAACGCCATTGCGTCGCGGATGCGGTCTCGCCGTCACGTAGGAACTACCGGGTGAACCTTTCTGGGAGCGCCATCCGCGCCGCCCCGTTCGAGCCTCCGGAGCGGTCTTCGACGCTCTCCGGTGGTGGTACACCCATTGCTGCCATCGGGTTCGATCAGCGGCTCGCAGCTGCCATCGGCCGCGAGGAGGAATCCATGGTCACCATCGTCACGGAGATCGAGGTGAAACCGGGTCGCGCGGAGGAGTGGGACGCCGCGATGCAGGAGCGGATGTCGGCGGTCCGGGATCAGCCCGGCTGGGTAGGCGGACAGATGCTGCGCCCGGACGGCGATCCGGTAAAGCGGCTGATCGTCGGCACCTGGCAGACGCGGGACGATTGGAAGCGATGGCACGACGATCCGCAGTTCGCAACCACGCGGGAGGAGCTGAACGGCCTCACCGAGGGAGCGGAGCAGCACGAGTGGTACGGCGTCGTGCTGGACGTCCGGCCGACGCAGCAGACGCGCGGCGCGGCCTCGAAGCGCTCCGCCCCCCGATCGGGCGGATCCGGCAAGCAACCCTAGCTCAGCCGGCTCGCGCTGCTTCGGCCGGGCGCCGGGCGGGGGCGGGGGTCGGCTCGATCACGATCAATCGCTCGGTGGTGAGGTCGACGAGCCGCTTCGCGAGCCGCCGCTGCAGCTGTGCGACCGCTTCGCCCACCCCGTCGGCGCTGAGGTGACCGTCGAACGTGACGCCCAGCACGATCAGGACGGCCCGCGGCCCCAGGTGCATCGTGTGCAGCTCTACCAGCCGCGTCACCGCGGTCTCCGATGCCACCACCTCGCGTATCGCGCGCTCGATCCACGCGGGGGCTCGCTCGCCGATCAGGAGTGAGTGGCTCTCCACCGCGAGCACGATCGCCACCGCGATCAGCAGCAGGCCGATGAGGCCGGAGGCGGCCGCGTCCCAGATGCCGTCGCCGGTCGTCTGGGTGAGCCACAAGCCGGCCGCCGCGATCAGCAGGGCCACCAGCGCAGCGCTGTCCTCCATGAGGACGGTGACCAGCGTCGGATCGCGGCTGTCCCGCCAGTACTGCCGCAGGGAGCGTGAGCCCGCGTTGCGCCGGAGTCCGTGCACCGCGAACGTCAGCGAGATGGACTCGAACACGAAGCTCCCCGCGAGCACGCCGTAGGCCCAGATCGTCGGCGTCTTCTCGAACGGATGCAGGTAGTGGCGGACGGCTTCCCAGATGGAGAAGGCGCCGCCCAGCGTGAAGAGCATCATCGAGACCACGAAGGACCAGAAGTAGACGTTCTTGCCGTGGCCGAACGGGTGGGCCTCGTCGGGCGGCCGCCTGGCCAGCCGCATGCCGAGGAAGAGCAGCGTCTGGTTGCCGGTGTCCGCGATGGAATGAAACGTCTCGGCCAGCATGGCCGCGCTGCCGGTGAATACCGCGCTCGTGCCCTTGAGCAGCGCCAGGGCCGCGTTACCCAGGAGCGCCGCGGTGACCGCGGTTCTGGATTCCTCCATGCCTCGCAGTGTACGGGTCGTCTCGCGCGCCGGCCACGACTAGCCCGGCGGCGCGCGCGATGGCGCGCTGCCCGCCGGCGGGCCGAATGCCCGGGCCGCTCTCACCGGGGCGATCGTCAAGTCATTGATCCGGCGGCGATCTCCAGGTGGCACGGCCGATGCCCTTACCGGAGGGGCAAGGAGGACGCCATGCAGTGGGACGTGTGGTACGACCTGATGGTGCTGGAGATGGCGGAGCTCAGCGATCCGGGCAAGGAGAAGCTGATGGAGGCGGCGCAGGCGAGCCTGGTGCCCGACGCGGACGTCGAGGATGATCCGGCCGCCGCGGCCGAGGCGGATGACGGGGACGCGTCATCCGACCAGCCGCCCGGGGACGTGTCCCCGACACCCGCCTGAAGCGGCCGCGCTATCGCGCCAGCTTCGCCTCGTACATCCACACCTTCTCGTCGGCGCGCGGCGTCCACTCGACCCAGTTGGCCACCCCGTAGAGATCGTGTTGCTGCCAGAGGAAGACCCACGGGGCCTCGTCGTGCACCAGCCGCTGCAGCTCCGCCCACGCCTCCAGCCGCTTCTTCGGGTCCACGATCGTGACCGCCTGGGCGATCTTGGCGTCGATGACCTTGTTGTTGCCGTAGGAGGAGTAGGTCTGGTTGGCCTGGAAGAGCTGCTCGATGGTGTTCTGGGCGCTCAGCGCAGGCCCCCAGCCGAGATAGAACATGTCGCCGGTGGTGCGGTTCTTGATCTTGTCGAGGTGCGTGCCCCACTCGTTGACCACCACGTTCACCTTGATGCCGAGGCGCTGCAGCTGGGCCGCGATCGCGAGCGAGACGTCCTTGTCGAGCGGGTAGCGGCCCGACGGAGTGTCGAGGGTGAGCTGGAGCTTGGTCGGGTCGACCCCGGCCTCCTTGAAGAGGGCCTGGGCCCTGGCGGGATCGTACTTCAGGCACTCGATCCCCGGCGTGTAGTCGACGTTGAGCGGGGAGAGCGGCCCGCACATCTTGCTGGCCCGGCCCTTGAGCACCTGCTGGATCAGCTCGTCCACGTTGACCGCGTGGCTGATCGCCTTGCGCACCCGGAGATCCTGCATCGGGCCGGCCTTCAGGTTGACGAGGGCCAGGTAGTTGATGCGCGAGGAGACGGTGGAGCGCACCTTGCCCTTGCCCGACTTGTCCACCATCTCCACCGCGTGGGGCGGCACGTCCTTCATGATGTCGATCTCGCCCGCGAGCAGCGCGGAGAGCCGGGCGCTGAACTCCGGGATGTAACGGAACGTGACGCGGTTCATCTCGGGCGCGCCCTGCCAGTAGTCGGGATTGCGCTCGAGCACGAGCCGCTCGTCGCGCACCCACTGCACGAACTTGAAGGGTCCGGTGCCGATCGGCTTGGCCAGCAGGCCCTGCGGCCCCTGCTCCTTGAGGGCCTTGGGCGGCATCGCGAGGAAGTCGGTCGATTCGGAGATGCGGTCGATGAGTCCCGGCCAGGGCTTGTCGGTGATGAAGCGGACGGTGTAGTCGTTGACGATCTGGACGTCCTTGACCTGCGACCAGCGCGGCGCGTAGTGCGTCTTGTTGGCGGGGTCCTTGATGTAATCCATCGTCGCCTTCACGCTCTGGGCGTTGAAGGGCTCACCGTTGTGGAACTTGACGCCCTGCTTGAGCGTGAACTCCCAGGTGGTGTCGTTGACCACCTTCCAGCTCGTGGCCAGCATGGGCATCGGCTTGTAGGTCTTGGGATCGCGGTCCACGAGCCGGTCGTAGATGTGCTCGAGCTGCACGTTCGTGGTCCAGTCCACGATGGTGTCGGGCAGCAGCGTGCGCGGCTCGGCCGCGAAGGCCACCACGATCTCCTTCGTCCGCGCGCGGTCCTGCGCCTCCGCCGCGGGGGTGAGGGGGCAGGTCACCGCCACGCCGAGCAGTGCGGCGAAGGCGGCCAGCATCCGGGTGAATCGAGTCATGGGTCTCTCCTTGTCGGCTCGATCTTCTTGACGTAGCGGATCAGGCGCGGATCGGGCTCGTACAGCGAGTCCCAGAAGCCCACCGCCCACGGGTGGTCGTGCTCCACGAGGGCCGAGATGCGTCGGGCGCCGCGGTCGGCGAGCTGTCGCTCCACCTCCGCGACCAGCGCCCGCGCGATGCCGCGACGCCGGTACGACGGCAGCACGGCCAGGCGATAGATGTTGCCGCGCCAGCCGTCCCACGCCCCGATGACCGAGCCCACCAGCAGGCCGCGATCGACCGCCACCAGCACGGCGGCCGCCGCGTCGCGGATCACCTCGCTGATCTGCTCGGGGGTGTCGGTGGGGCTGGCGGTGGCGTCGGCGTGATGCCAGAGATCCAGGAGGGCGTCGGCCTCCTGGGGACGGCACGGGCGGATGACGACGCCCATCAGACGCGGAACCGCGGATCGAGCACGTCGCGCAGCCAGTCGCCGACCAGGTTGATGCCGAGCGCGGTGAGGGCCAGGGCGGCGCCGGGAAAGGCGGCCAGCCACCAGGCCACGAATAGATAGTCGCGGCTCTCGGACAGCATGCTGCCCCACGCGGCGGTGGGTGGCTGCACCCCGAAGCCGAGGAACGAGATGGCGGCCTCGGCCACGATGAACTGGGCGAACTGGAGACTGGCCAGGATGACGATGGAGGGAGTCACATTGGGGAGCACGTGCCGGAAGAGCAGGCGCCCGCGTCCGAGACCGAGGGCCTGGGCTGCGTGCACGAAATCGCGCTCCTTCACCGACAGCACCTCCCCCCGGACCACGCGAGCATACACGACCCAGCCGGCGACTGACAAACTGACGATGATGTTGCGCAGCCCGAGGCCGACGATGGCGTTGATGGTGAGCGCGAGCAGGATGAAGGGGAACGACAGCTGCACGTCGGCCACCCGCATCAGCACCGCGCCCGGCCAGCCCTCGAAGTAGCCGGCGAGCAGGCCGAGGAGCCCGCCGACGATCGCGGTGAGCAGCACGCAGCAGACGCCGATGAACAGCGCGATCCGCGCGCCGTAGAGCACGCGGGCCAGCAGGTCGCGTCCCAGCTGATCGGTGCCGAGCGGGTGGCCCGGGGTGCCGGGCGGCTGGAGGCCGGCCGCGAAGTCGCTCTGCAGCGGGTCGTGCGGGACGAGCAGGGGCGCGGCCACCGCGGCCACGATCACCAGGCTTGCGATGGTGATGCCGACGAGGCCGCGGCCGTGCCGGGCCAGGAACCGCGTCATGCGCGCGCGCGCGCCCGCGTGCGCGGATCGAGCCAGCCGTAGAGCACGTCCACCAGCAAGTTCATGAGGGTATAGGTCACCGAGAAGACGAAAACCGCGGCGAGCACTACCGGAAAATCGCGATTGAGCAGGGCCTGGACGGTGAGCCGGCCGAGCCCGGGCCACGCGAAGATGGTCTCGGTGATCACCGCGCCGCCCAGGAGCTGGCCGGTGTCGAGGCCGGCCAGGGTCACGATGGGGATCGCCGAGTTCTTGAGCGTGTGCTTGCCGATGACCACCGGCTCGCCCAGACCCTTGGCCCGCGCGGTGAGCACGTACTCCTCGTTCAGGGTGTCGAGCACCGAGGAGCGGGTGATGCGCGCCAGGCGCGCGGCGTAGAACGAGGCGAGCACCACGCACGGCATCACGAAATGGAGCGGGCCGCCCATGCCCCCGGTGGGGAGCCAGCCGAGCCGCACCGAGAAGAAGTAGATCATCATGAGGCCGAGCCAGAAGCCGGGCACCGCCTGGCCCAGCACCGCCCCGCCCATGCCGAGGAAGTCCACGAGCGACCCGCGCCGCACCGCCGAGAGCACCCCCACCGGAACCGCCACGCAGAAGGTGAGCAGGAGCGCGCTCCCGGCCAGCGAGAGCGTCGCGGGCAGGCGCTCCAGCACCAGCCCGAGGGCATCGCGCCGGTAGCGCAGCGACTCGCCGAAGTCGCCGTGAACGGCGCGGGTGATGAAGCGGCCGTACTGCACGGCCAGCGGATCGTTGAAGCCCAGTCGCTGGCGGAACTCGTTCAGGTCCTTGGCCTGGATGTCCATGGGCAGGAACAGCAACACCGGGTCGCCGCCGAGCCGCACCAGGAAGAACACCGCGGTGAGCGAGAGGAAGACGACGAGCACGGTCTGCCCGAGCCGCGACAGGAGGTAGGCCCGCATCCCGGCGAGTGTACCCGATCCCCCGCCGAGGCTGGCGCCGCCAGTTGCTATAGTGGGCGGGGCCTCATGACCTTCTTCCGTGATCTGTCGGTCTCCGCGGTGGCGGCCGGCTTCGTCACCGTGCTCGTCGGATTCGCCAGCTCGGCGGTGATCGTGTTCCAGGCCGCGGGGGCGGTCGGCGCCTCGACCGCGCAGGTCGGCTCGTGGATGCTCGCCCTCGGCGTGGGCATGGGCCTGACCTGCGCGCTGCTGTCGCTGCGCTACCGGGTGCCGGTGGTGACCGCGTGGTCCACGCCGGGCGCGGCGCTGCTGGTCACGAGCGCGGCCGGCCTGTCGATCCAGGAGGCCACCGGGGCGTTCCTGCTCTCGGCGCTGCTCATCACGCTCTGCGGATTCTCGGGCTGGTTCGAGCGGGTGATGGACCGCCTGCCGCTGGCGATCGCGGCCGGGATGCTGGCCGGGGTGCTGCTGCGCTTCGGGCTGGCGCTCTTCACCGCGATGAGCACGCGCCTCGCGCTCAGCCTCGGCATGCTCGCCGCCTATCTGCTGGCGCGGCGGCTCACCCCGCGCTACGCGGTGATCGCGGCCCTGCTGGTCGGCGGCTCGATCGCGCTGGCCCAGGGCCTGCTGCACGTGGACGCTGTCCGCCTCTCGCTGGCCCGGCCGGTGTGGGTCACGCCGCGCTTCACCCCGGGCGCGATCATCGGCGTCGCGATCCCCCTGTTCGCGGTGACCATGGCCTCGCAGAACGTGCCCGGTGTCGCGGTGATCCGCGCCTCGGGGTACCGGGTGCCGATCTCCCCGCTGATCGGCTGGACCGGGCTGGCGAACCTGGCTCTGGCCCCGATCGGCGGCTTCGCCCTCAACCTGGCCGCCATCACCGCGGCGATCTGCATGGGGCCCGAGGCGCACGAGGACCCGAAGCGCCGCTACGTGGCCGCGGTGGCCGCCGGCGTCTTCTACTTCGTGATCGGGCTCTTCGGGTCCACGGTGGTGTCGGTCTTCACCGCGTTCCCGCCCGAGCTGGTCGCGGGCATCGCCGGGCTGGCGCTGCTGGCCACCATCGGCGGGGCGCTCGCCAGCGCGGTGCGGGAGGAGAATCAACGGGAGGCGGCGCTCGTCACGTTCCTGACGACCGCCTCCGGCGTGACGTTGGCCGGGATCGGATCGGCGTTCTGGGGACTGGTGCTGGGTGTGGTGACCTTGCTGATCACGCGCGAGGCGACCGGCCAGCGCAAGAGGCGTCGCGCGTAACGCGGGCCACGGAGGTGGCGCATATGACGATCTCGAACGATGGACGCTCGGGGGTACTCCCCGCGCTGATCGTGGGGCTGTGCCTGCTGCTCGGGCTGTCCGCCGCGGGGTACCTCGTGGGCCGCGGCGCCACCCGCTTCCGCTCGGACACCCGCGTGGTGACCGTGAAGGGGCTCGTGGAGCGCGAGGTGAAGGCGGACCGCGCGGTGTGGGCGCTGGGCCTGCGCCGGGCCAGCGAGACGCTCGTGGACGCCCACACCCGCCTGAGCGCGGACCGGGACGCGGTGGTGGCGTTCCTCAGGAAGCAGGGGTTTCCGGAGGCGGAGATCGAGCGCCAGCCGACCCGCACGGTGGACAAGCTCGCTCGCGAGTACGGCCAGCCGCAGCCGAGCGATCGGCTCCGCTACGTGGTGACGACCTCGGTGGTGGTGCGCACCGCCAACGTGGAGCTGGTGCGGACGTCGGTGGGCTCGACCGAGGAGCTGCTCAAGGCCGGCGTCGCCCTCGACGGTGAGCGCGAGCACGGGGGGGCCAACCCGCGCTACGCGGTCTCCACCTTCAACGACCTGCGCCCGCAGCTGCTGGCCGAGGCGACGAAGAACGCCCGGGCCACCGCGCAGCAGTTCGCGGCCGACTCCGGGGCGCAGGTCGGCAGCATCCGCTCGGCCAACCAGGGCGCGATCCAGATCTTCGGTCTCGACGGCGGCGACGAGTCGGCGCCGTTCAGCCCGACCAGCACGCCGGTCAAGCGCATCCGGGTGGTGAGCACGTTCGAGTTCGAGCTGAGATAGCGTCTGCGATGCCCACCGTGTTCGCCCACGCCGCCCTCCCGCTGGCGCTGGGCGGCGGCCTCGGGCGCGGCGTCCTCTCGGCCCGGCTGGTCGCGGCCGGGATGGCGGTGGCGGCGCTGCCCGATCTCGACGTGGTGACGCTCCACTGGGGCGTCCCGTACTCGGCGGCTCTGGGCCACCGCGGGTTCAGCCACTCGCTGCTCGTGGCGGCGCTCGTCGCGCTGATCGGCGCGTGCGCCCACCGCGCGCTGCGAAGCGGCTTCGGGGGTGCCTTCGCCTTCCTGTTCGTCTCCATGGCCTCCCACGGCGTGCTCGACGCCTTCACCGACGGCGGGCTCGGCGTCGCCTTCCTGTGGCCGTGGTCCACGCGGCGATTCTTCGCCCCGGCCGACTGGCGGGTGATCGAGGTCTCGCCGATCGGGCTCGTCGCGTTCCTACCGCGCGCCGCCGTCGTGCTCGCCTCCGAGGCCCGCTGGGTCGGGCTGCCCGCGCTGGCCCTCGGGCTCGCCCTGGCCGGCGCGCGGCGGGCGATGCGTCGTTGATCTCTGGTCCGGGCGCCCGGCCGCGAAAAGGGTCGGGTACGATGGAGGCCGGCGGGCGCACGTCGCCGTCGCGCCCAACCGGTCAGGGCCACGCCGGTCATCATCCGCAACGCCGAGAGAAAGGATCACACGTGAAGCACTGGGAGGACTTCGAGGTCGGCGAGACGACCGAGCTGGGATCGCACCGGATCACCGAGGCCGAGATCCTGGCCTTCGCCCGCCAATACGACCCGCAGCCGTTCCACACCGATCCGGTGGCGGCCCGCGCCAGCCTCTACGGCGGGCTCATCGCCAGCGGCTGGCACACCTGCGCCCTGATGATGCGCCTCTCCGTCGAGGCGAACCGGCGCGAGCAGGCCGCGGCCACCGGCTCGCCCGGGCTCGACTCCTGTCGCTGGCTCAAGCCGGTGCGCCCCGACGACGTGCTGACCGGCCGCACCGAGGTGCTCGAGACGTGGCCGTCGCGCAGCAAGCCCATCGGCTTCGTGCGACGCCGGGTCGAGATGCGGAACCAGCACGGCGAGGTGGTGGTGGCCATCGTCGGCATCACCATGTACCACCGCCGGCCCGCGCTCGAGGCGGCCGCGTCGTGAAGTACTTCGAGGACGTGCAGGTCGGCGAGACGATGCGGTTCGGCCGCTACGAGGTCACCCGCGAGGAGATCGTCGAGTATGCGCGGCAGTTCGATCCCCAGCCCTTCCACCTGGACGAGGAGGCGGGACGCCAGAGTCTCTTCGGCGGGCTCGTCGCCAGCGGGTGGCACACCGGGGCGATGTTCATCCGCATGATCTGCGACGGCATGATCCCCGACAACGCGACCGCGGGCGCCAAGGGCTTCGACGACCTGCGGTGGATCAAGCCGGTACGTCCGGGCGACGTGCTGTCCGTGGAGTCGGTGGTGCGCGAGAAGGTCGAAGGCCGGCGGCCCGACCTGGGCACCGTGAAGGTGGAGAGCCGGATCAGCAACCAGCGCGGCGAGGTGGTGATGAGCCTTGTCTCGCTGGTGCTCTACCGGCGCCGGCCGGCGGCCGCCTCCCGGATCGGCGGCCAGATCGACCAGCCCGGCCGGATTCGGAGCGAGCCGGGCGCCACGACGCCCGGCGCGGGTTGACCCGTCCCGCGGGCCCCTGATAACGTCGGGCGCGGATCCGATCGCGGTGCGCTGCGCTCAGTGTCGGCGGGACAATCCAGTCGAGGCGCGCTTCTGCCTCGAGTGCGGCGGCCGGCTCGTTCCGGGCTGTGCCGCGTGCGGGCAGCCCCTGCCCGGCGAGGCCCGCTTCTGCATGGCCTGCGGCGCGCCGGTGGCCGCCCCGCGCGCTTCCGACGCCGCGGCCACCTTCACGTACACGCCGCGGCACCTCGCCGAGCGCATCCTGGCCTCCCGGGCCGCCCTGGAGGGCGAGCGCAAGTCGGTCACCGTCCTCTTCTGCGACATGGTCCGCTCCACCGCGCTCGCCGAGCAGCTCGGTCCCGAGGGCATGCACGGCCTGCTGAGCCGCTTCTTCGAGACCGCCCTCGGCGAGATCCACCGCTACGAGGGCACCATCAACCAGTTCCTGGGCGACGGCTTCATGGCGCTCTTCGGCGCCCCGCTCGCCCACGAGGACCACGGCCGCCGCGCGGTGCTGGCGGCACTCGACCTCCGCCGCGCCCTCGACCAGCAGCCGCTCGAGGTCGAGCCGGGCCGGCGGGTCCCGGTGCGACTGCGGCTCGGCCTGCACACCGGATTCGTGGTGGTGGGCGCCATCGGCGACAACCTGCGCATGGACTACACCGCGGTCGGCGATACCACCCATCTGGCCGCGCGCCTGCAGCAGATGGCCGAGCCCGGCCAGATTCTGGTGAGCGAGGACACCGCGCGTCTCGTGCGCGGCTACGTGGCCCTGGAGAGCCGCGGTCCGGTGGAGGTGCGCGGACTGTCCGCGCCGGTGGTGGTCCACGCGGTGAGCGGCCGGGGCGACCGGCGCTCGCCGCTGCAGGCGGCGGACCAGCGGCCGCTGAGCCACTTCGTCGGACGCGACCGCGAGCTGCGCGCCCTGCGGGATTTCCTGGTGGAGATCGAGGGCGGCCGCGGCCAGGCGGTGAGCATCGTCGGCGAGCCGGGCGTGGGCAAGTCGCGGCTGGTCCTCGAGCTGCAGCGCGCGCTGGCCGGCCGCCGCTCGGTCTACGTCGAGGGCCGCTGCCTGTCCTTCGGCGCCGCCATGCCCTACGTGCCGGTGCTCGACGTGGTCCGCGGCCTGTGCGGCGTGGGCGACGCCGACCCGGTGGAGGACACCCGGGAGGCCGCGCGCGCGGCGACGGCCCAGATGGGGGTGGACGCCGCCCTCGTCCCCTTCCTGCTGCATCTGCTCGGCGTGGCCGGGGACGAGCTGCCGGGCGGGCTCGGGCCCGAGGCCATCAAGGCCCGCACGTTCGAGGCGATCCGTCACCTCGTCGCCCGGGCCGCCGCGCAACGGCCGCTGGTCATCGCCGTGGAGGATCTGCACTGGATCGACCGGACGTCCGAAGAGTGCCTGGCCGCCATCGTGGAGCGGCTGGCCGGCCTGCCGGTCATGCTGCTCACCACCTATCGCCCGGGCTATCGCCCGCCCTGGATCGATCGCTCCTACGCCACCCAGATCGCCCTGCGGCGCCTGGCCCCCGCCGACAGCCTGACCGTGGTGCGCTCGGTGCTGTCACGGGCCGGGCTGGGCGACCCGCTGGCCGCGCTGATCCTGGACAAGGCGGAGGGCAACCCGTTCTTCCTGGAGGAGCTGGCCCGCGCGTTGGACGATCACGGCCTCGGTCGGCCCGGCCTGATCGTGCCCGACACGGTGCACGGCGTGCTGGCCGCGCGCATCGACCGGCTCCCCGACGTGTCCAAGCGCCTGCTCCAGACCGCCTCCGTGCTGGGCCGGGAGTTCTCCCTGTCGCTTCTCCAGGGGACCTGGGACGGCGACGATCCGGAGCCCCACCTCCGCGAGCTGACCCGTCAGGAGTTCCTCTACGAGCGCCACGGCCCCGAGGGCTCGACGTTCGTGTTCAAGCATGCGCTGACCCAGGACGTCGCGCTCTCCGGCATCCTCGCCCCGCGGCGGCGCGATCTGCACGCGCGGGCCGCCGCCGCCCTGGTGACCCTCAACCCGGCGCGCGTGGAGGAGCTGGCGCCCGTGCTGGCGCACCACTACGCGCAGGCCGAGGACTGGCTCCCGGCCGGCGAGCACGCGACCCGCGCCGCCGAGCGGGCGCGGGGCGCCTTCGCCAACCGCGAGGCGATCGAGTGGTACGGCCAGGCGCTGCACGCCATCGAGCGGGCGGCGCGACCGCCCGCCGAGCGCCTGCGGCTCCTGGCCGCCCGCGGCCAGGTCCACGGCGTGCTCGGGGCCTTCGAGCCCGCGCGCGCGGACCTGGAGCAGGCGCTGGCCATCGCCCGCGAGTCCGGCGACGCGGGCGCCTGCGGCGAGCTGCTGGGCGCGCTGGGCGAGCTGTGGGGCGGCCACCGCGACTACCGGCGCGCGCTCGAGCTGACCGGCGAGGCGGTGCGCATGGCGGAAGCGGCCGGCGACCGGCGGGGCACCGCGGAGGCCCTGGTGCGGACCGCCCTCGTGCACCTGAATCTCGGCCAGATGACCGAGAGCCAGCGGCAGCTCACCCGGGCGCTCGACATCTTCGAGGCGCTGGGCGACGAGCGCGGCGGCGCGCGCACCCTCGACGTCCTCGCCATGAGCGACGGCATCAGCGGCCGGATCGAGCGGGCGATCGAGCGCAACCGCGAGGCGCTGCGGCGCTTCCAGCGCGTGGGCGACCGCGCCGCGCAGCCGTCGGTCATCACCAACATCGGCTTCTGGCTCGCCCTGGCCGGCCACTTCGCGGAGGCCGATCCCCTGATCCGGCAAGGCCAGCAGGCGGCGATCGAGCAGGGGGCTCGGGCCGATGAAGCCTACGCGCATCTGGCCCTGGCCTGGCTGGGCGAGCAGCACGGCGACCTCGCGGCTGCGCTGCAAGAGAATCAGCGCGCGCTGGCCCTCGCTCGCGAGATCGGCCATCGGGAGTGGACCGCGGCCGCCCAGTGGGCTCTCGGCCGGCTCACCCGGCTCTGTGGAGCGCCCGAGCGAGCCCGGGTGCTGCACGAGGAGATGCTGGCCATCGCGCGCTCGCTCGGCGCCGCCTTGTGGATCGCCGGGGCGCTCGACGAGCTGGGCGAGGACCTGCTCGCGCTGGGCCGCGAGACGGAGGGCGAGCCGCTGCTCCACGAGGCCATCGAGGCCGCGGCCGAGGCGACCGAGTTCGTGCTGCCGCCGCTGCTGGCGCTGGCCGATCTTGCCCTGCGGCGCGGATGCGCCGAGGAGGCCCACCGCGTCGCCGGACGTGCCGAGGCCGTGGCGGGCGACTACCGGTCATGGGGGCTCGACGCGCGGCGCCTGGGCGCCCGTTCCTTGATCGCGCTCGGTCGGGGGCTGGACGGAGAGGGGATCCTCGAGGACGTGAGGCAGCAAGCAGGCGCGCTCGGCTTCGAGCCGGTCGTGTGGCGCGCCAGCCTGGACCTGGCCGATCAGCGCGAGGCCGGCGGGCAGGCCACGGCCGCCGCGGCCTTGCGCGCGGAAGCACGGGCCGGCCTGGAGCGCGTCGCGTCCGGCTTGCCGGACGATCTGCGCGCGGCGTTCGCAGACGGGCCGCTCATGCGCCGAGCGCTCGCCGGCGAGCGGCGCATCTGACCGCCCTCTGCTCGAGCGCGGGCTCGGCGCGCGGCATCCCGCGCGGGGGGAGGTCGGCGCGCCCCCTTCGACTCACGAACGGCTGCCGGGGCTCGGGTAGCTCACCGCCAGCCCCGCCGCCGCGTCGGACTGGATGCCGAACGGCGGGATCGGATAGCGCAGGCCGTTCTTGCTCAGCGCGGCGAGCCCGTCGATCACCTTGGGCAGGAAGCGGGGCGGCGTCGCCATCAGCATCTCGTCGTCGGCGACGCCGCCGTAGCGGCGCTCCGCGTAGCAGGGGATGGTCAGCGCGGGCTCCCCGGTCTTGAGCGCCTTGCCCCACGAGTCCGCGCACGCCGATTCGCCCACGGAGGTGAACGACATCTTCTTGTAGCCGGTCCACTGCAGCCCGTTGATGAAGAAGATCATCTGGCCGGGCGTGCCGTAGATCAGGCAGATGTCGGGCGGGTTCAGGCGGCCGGAGGTCAGCGGCGCCACCGCCATCGCCTTGTAGCGGCCGTAGGGCACGCAGTCCATCGCGTGCTGGTGCAGGCTCGCGTCCTCCCGGGTCTTGAACCAGACGCCGGCCATCCGCTTGCCCGAGAGCCATTCGTCGTCCTGCGGCGACAGGCCGATCACCGCGCCGCACTGAGCGCCGACCAGATCGGCCATGGTGATGCCCACCGTCCAGCCGAGCTGCCGGGCCTGGGCCACGATCTGGTCGGTGGTGTGCTTGGCCTTGGGGCGGCGGATCTTGGGGATGGCCTCCATCTCCTCCACCGTCTCGAACAGCTTCATGCCGATCGGGATCGAGCGCAGGCGCAGGTACTGGTTCAGGCCGTTGACGATGGCGTCCCAGTCGTAGGTCGCGGTGCTCATGTCGTCAGTCTCCGAGCAGCAGGTAGTAGAGCGCGGTGGCGTGCAGCTCGCCGTTGGCGCTGCGCGCGTACTGCGGGATGGCGCCCGCGAAGGTCCAGCCGAGCGAGCGGTAGAGGGCCTCCGACGGATCGCCCTGCCGCGTGTCGAGCACGAGGGTACGGCGCCCGCGGCGGCGCGCCTCGTCCTGGGCGGCCCGCATCAGGGCGCGCCCGACCCCGCGGCGGCGCGCGCGCGTGTGGACCATCAGCTTGATCAGCTCGGCGCGGTGGCTGCCGTTCGCGCGCTTCTCCAGATCGAGCTGGACGGTGCCCAGGAGGGCGCCGTCCTCGCGCGCCACCCACAGGAGCCGCCCGCCGCCCTTGACCGCGACCGCGACGCTCTCCCAGTACTCGCGCGCGTCGTCCGCGGACAGCGGCGGCAGGAAGCCCACCGAGCCGCCGTCGTCCACCACGTCGCGCAGGAGCGCGATCAGCGCAGGCTGCTCGCGGCGGGCCGCGTCGGCATCCAGGAGATCGATCATCGACATGGGGGCGCCTACGGCTTGAACTCCTGGTCCAGGATCTCGGTGATGAAGCGGTCGAGCGAGACCGGATAGAACCGCACGTTGGGGGCGAGGATCACCCCGGTGTTGATGACTTCTCGCTGGGACAGCTCGTCCAGGGCGCGCTCCACCTGTGCCTGCGGGTTGCGGTCCCAGCGCTGGATCTTGAGGTCCTCGCTCTCGAGGGTCACCTGGTGGCGATTGGAGTACGCGAAGGAGAAGACGCGCGCGATCAGGGCCTCGTCCATCAGCTCGGTCTCCTTGAAGAGATCGCCGTAGGTCTGGCCGGCGCGGCCCGGAGCCAGGACCAGGCGCGGCGAGACCTTGATCTTGCCGCGGATCTCCACCGACGCGGCCGGGTGCGCCTCCTGCGGGCCCACCAGGATGTAGGGCAGCACGTGGTAGCCCGCGATGATGCCCGCGACCGGCTTGCGCAGGATCTCGGTGGTCTCGAAGAGGTGCTTCAGGAACTCCGGGTCGTGCTGCTCGCCGAACATGGGAGCCCTAACCGCGGACCGCCGAGACTTCCATGCAGTCGAAGCCGAAGTCGTGCTCGCGGCTCTGGTAGCGCGGATCGGTGCGCACGTGATCGAGATACGCCTTCACGTCGCGGCGGTACATGCCGGTGTTGTCGGCCACGATGAGGGCGCCCCGGACCAGCCGCGGCTCGACCGCGCGCAGATAGTCGAGGTAGTCTTCCTTGTTCGCGTCGATCAGCAGGAAGTCGACGGGCCCCCGCAGCAGCGGCAGCACCCGCAGGGCGTCGCCCACCACCACTTTCACCCGCTTGCCCAGGCCCGCGGTCTCCGCGTTGAGCTTCACGAACCTGGCAAGGTAGGGATTCTGCTCCACGCAGATGAGCCGCCCGCCCGGCGGCAGGTGGCCGGCCACCAGGATCGCGGAATAGCCGAAGAGCGAGCCGACCTCGATGGCCCGCCGCGGCCGGTGCTTGAGGAGGAGACGGCGCAGCACGCGGCCCTTCTCGCGGCCGATGACGGGGAGGGTCCATTCGGTGACGGCTCTGTCCATCAATCGCAGCATGCGCTGGGCGGTCTTGGTCATGAGCGAGCGGGGATCCTCTCGCGGACGCCGTCGGGCAGCGGGTAGCGTCGGTCCCACTTGCCCGCCTTCACGAGCTGGCCCGGCAGCGAGCGGCCCACGATCTCCTGCACCCGCTTCGACGTGGCGATCAGCGCGTCCAGGTCGACGCCGGTCTCGACGCCCATCGCGTGCAGGCAGTGGATCAGGTCCTCGGTGCACACGTTGCCGGAGGCGCCGGGAGCAAACGGGCAACCGCCGAGTCCGCCGATGGAGGCGTCGAAGCAGGTCACCCCCATCTCCATCGCGGCCAGGATGTTGGGAATGGCCATCGCGCGAGTGTCGTGGGTATGGAGCGTCCACTCCACGCCCGGGAAGCGCGGCATCAGGCGCTCCAGCACGCGGGCCACCTGCGCCGGGTTGGCCATGCCGGTCGTGTCGGCCAGCCCGATGCCGCGGGCGCCCGTGTCCACCAGGCGCGCCACCACCGACTCCAGGTGGTCGACCGGCACCGCGCCCTCGAAGGGGCAGCCGAAGGAGCACGAGATGCCCGAGACCACCGGGACCTCGGCCCGGCGGGCCACCTCGGCCACCGCGGCGAGCTTGGTGAGCGACTCGCCGATCGTCATGTTCACGTTGGCCAGGTTGTGGCTCTCGCTCGCCGACACCACGGTGTGGATCTCGTCGACGCCGGCGTCCACCGCGCGCACCGCGCCCTTGTCGTTGGGCACCAGCGCCGAGTAGATGGTGTTGGGCCGGCGCACGATCGCGGCCATGACCTCGGCGGCGTCCTTCAGCTGCGGGACGGCCTTGGGCGAGACGAACGAGGTCACCTCGATCCGCGGCATGCCCGCCGCGGCCAGCCGGTTGACCACGTCGATCTTGTCCGCGGTCGGGATGAACTCCGGCTCGATCTGGAACCCGTCCCGCGTTCCCACCTCGCAGATCGTCACCCGCTTCGGGAGCTTCATCGTGTCGTCTCCTGGGTCGCTTCCCACTCGTCTCGTAGCACCTCACCCATCCACACGTCGTGCCAGCGGCCGTCGATGAAGTAGTAGTGTCTCCGGACCCCGCACTGGCGGTACCCGGCGCGCTCCAGCCCGCGGCGGCTGCCCCGGTTCGCGATCACCACGTGGGTGGTGAGGCTCTCCAGGCCCAGCTCGCGGAAGCCGTAGCGCGTCCGCAGCCGCATCGACTCGCCCGCGCAGCCCTTGCCCCACTCCTCCTTCTCGCCGATCACGATGCCGGTCTCGCCGCGCCGGTTGCGCCAGTCGATCTTCTCGATCGAGGTGTTGCCGATCAGCTTGCCGTTGTGTCGTAGGACGATCGCCCACATCACCTGGTTCGGGTCCTTTCCGACCTGCTCCAGCCACTCCTCCTCGGCCTTCGCGGTGAACGGGAACCGGTAGAGCAGGTATCGCGTCACCTCCATGTCGGCGAACCATCGCTGATAGACCGGGAGGTACTCCGGCCGCGGCGGCTCGAGCCGGACGCGCTCGCCCTCGAGGATCGGACCCAGCATCGATGGCTCAATAGGAGCGGGGCATGCCGAGGACGTGCTCCCCGACGAAGGCCAGCACCAGGTTGTTGTTGATGGGCGCGGCGCGATAGAGCCGCGACTCCCGGAACTTCCGCTCGATGTCGTACTCCTCCGCGAAGCCGTAGCCGCCGTGCGCGTCCATGCACGCGTTGCCCGCCTCGATGGCCGCCTCGGAGGCCAGGTACTTGGCCATGTTGGCCTCGCCGCCGCAGGGGATGCCCGCGTCGAACATGCGGGCGGCCTTGGTGCGCATGAGGTCGGCGGCCTCGATGTTGACGTGCGCCTTGGCGATCGGGAACTGCACGCCCTGGTTGGCGCCGATGGGCTTGCCGAAGATCACCCGCTGGCCGGCGTAGGCCACCGCTTTCTCGATGAACCAGCGCGCGTCGCCCAGCGAGTCGGAGGCGACCAGGATGCGCTCGGCGTTCATGCCGTCGAGGATGTAGGAGAAGCCCTTGCCCTCCTGGCCGATGAGGCTGGCTGCGGGAATCTCCATGTTGTCGAAGAACAGCGCGTTGGTCGAGTGGTTCATCATCATCTTGAGCGGGCGCACGTCGAGCCCTTTGCCCTGGAGCTCGCGGATGTCGATGAGGAACACGCTGAGCCCGTCCGTCTTCTTCTTGACCTGCTCCACCGGGGTGGTCCTGGCGAGCAGCAGCATGAGGTCGGACTGCAGGACCCGCGAGATGAACATCTTCTGGCCGTTGACCACGTAGTGGTCGCCCTTGCGGACCGCGGTGGTCTGCAGCTTGGTGGTGTCGGAGCCCGCGTTGGGCTCGGTGACCCCGAAGGCCTGCAGGCGCAGCTCGCCGGTGGCGATCTTGGGCAGGTACTGCTTCTTCTGCTCCGCGGAGCCGTGCCGGAGCACCGTGCCCATGATGTACATCTGGGCGTGGCACGCCGCCGGGTTGCCGCCCGCGCGCGCGATCGTCTCGAGAATCAGGGCGGCCTCCATGATCCCCAGCCCGCCGCCGCCGTACTCCTCGGGGATGAGCACGGCCAGGTAGCCGGCCTTGGTCAGCTCGTTGACGAAGGCCTCGGGGTATTCGCGCCGCGTGTCGAGGTCGCGCCAGTACTCGGCGGGATACTGCTTGCAGAGCTCGTAGACCGCGGTCTTCAGCGCCTTCTGGTCGTCGGTGAGGACAAAGGTCATGTCGGCAGTCATGCGTGACCCCTTTTCAGCTTCAACATGGCTGAGCCATGTTGACCGTGGACGAGATGGTCGCGGCTCTCCGCGTGGCTCCGTCGTGTCTCGCCGCTCAATTGTGCTCCGTCGCTATCGCCCGTGGAACCTGGGTTTCCGCTTCTCGTTGAACGCGCGGACGCCCTCGAGGCGGTCCTCGGTGGTCACGGTGTTGTTGTAGGCCTCGATGGCCAGCGCCATCCCGGTCTCCAGATCGGTCTCGCCGCCCCGGTTGATCGCCTTCTTGGCCTGGCGCACCGCGATCGGTCCATTGTCCGCGATGGTGGCGGCGATCTCCAGCGCTCGGGCCCGCGCCTGCCCGGCGGGCACCACGTGGTTGACGAGCCCGATCGCCCGGGCCTCGCGCGCGTCCACGCGCCGCCCGGTGAAGATCAGCTCCTTGGCCATGGGCGCGCCCAGGATGCGCGGCAGCAGCTGGGTGCCGCCCACGCCGGGGAAGATGCCGCGGGTGACCTCGGGCACCGCGAACACCGCGGTCTCACCGCAGACCACGAAGTCGGAGAGCACCGCCAGCTCGCAGCCGCCGCCCATCGCGAAGCCCTCGACCGCCGCGATCACCGGCACCGGGCAGTGGAGCACGCCCGCGGCGGCGGCCTCGAAGATCACGTGCTGGGCGCGCCAGGCCTCGTCGGTCATGCCCTCGCGCTCCTTGAGGTCGCCGCCCACGCAGAAGGCCTTCGTGCCCGCGCCGGTGAACACGATCGCGCGGACCGTCTTGTCCCAGCGCAGCCCGTCGAAGCAGCGCAGCAGGTCCTCGCCCATCGCGGTGTTCATCGCGTTGAGCGCCTCGGGGCGATTCAGCTCCACCGTGACCACGAAGCCGTCCGGCGAGGCGGTGACGTTGAGCGTTCTATAGCTGGACGACATGGCGCTCCGCGAGGTCTCGGATGGTGGCCGCGTCGTAGCCCAGCTCGGCCAGCACCTCCGCCGAGTGCTCGCCGAGCAGCGGGGGCACGCGGGTAGGGGCCGGCCGCTCGCCGTCCCACTTGATCGGCAGCGCCATCGGGCGGTAGTCGGGCAGGCGCGGGTGCTTGATCGCGGGCAGCATGCCGCTGGCCTCGGTCTGCGGCTCGCTCGCGATCTGATCCATGGTGGACACGCGCGCCGCGGGCACGCCGGCCCGCTGCAGCCGCGCGAGCACGTCGTCGGCGGTGAGTCCGCGGGTCACCGCGGCCAGCGCCTCCTGCAGCGCGGCACGGTGCTGCACCCGGCGCGGATTGTCCACGAAGCGCGGATCGCGCGCGAGCCCGGGGACCGCGAGCGCGGTGGTGGTCTTGAGGAAGAGGGCGTCGGAGGCGGCCGCGATCATCACCCAGCCGTCGGTGACCGGGAACGCCTCGTACGGGACGATCATCGCGGTGCCCGAGCCCTGCGGCTGCGGCACCTCGCCGGTCGCGAGGTAGTGACTCATCTGGAAGACCGACCAGGCCAGCGCGGTGTCGAAGAGCGCAGTCGTGACGTGGGCGCCGTGGCCGGTGCGGTCGCGCTCGCGCAGCGCGGCCATGATGCCGGTGACCGCCCACATGCCGGTGCCCATGTCCACCACCGAGACGGGCACGCGCGCGGGAGGCTGATTCGGGTGGCCGTTGATGGACATGATGCCGCCGTAGGCCTGCATCAGTGGATCGTAGCCCGGGCGGTCCTTGAGCGGTCCCTCGGTGCCGAAGGCGGTGACCGAGCAGTACACGAGCCGCGGATTCAGCGCGGCGGCGCGCGGCCAGCCGAGCCCCAATTCCTCCACCGCGCCGGCCCGCAGCGACTGCACGAAGACGTCGGCGCGAGCCAGGAGCCGCTCCACCACCGCGATGCCTTCGGCGGACTTGAGGTCCACCGCCAGGCTCCGCTTGTTGCGATTGACGCTCAGGAAGGTCGCGCTCTCCTGGCCCCAGAAGGGCGGCCCCCACGCGCGCGCGTCGTCGCCGCGGCCCACGCGCTCCACCTTGACCACCTCGGCGCCCAGGTCACCGAGGATCTGGGTGCAATAGGGGCCCGCGACGTTCTGGGTCAGGTCGGCGACCAGGATTCCGGCCAGGGCGGCGTTCATGGGGAACCGATTATAGCCCGACCGCTCGGGCCTCCCTGGCCTCTCCCTCTCGCGTCGAACCCTCACCCCTCCGGGGAGAGGGCTGGGTGAGCGGGAGTCTACAAGCTCGCGCGCCGCCCCTGGTGATACTCCTCCAGCTCGCGATTGGCGTGGAGCACCGACTCGAGCCGGTCGACCACGTCGCCGACGCGCGGGCCGGGGATCGTGAAGTACAGCTCATCGTCCCCGAGGCCGGTATAGACCCGGTTGCCGATGCAGCCGAGGCTCGTGACGCCCCGCGGTCCCCCGAGCACCGCGGGGATCATGGCGCACGCCGGCCGACCCATGGCGGCGCCGTCGCCGGCGAGCCCGGCGGCCAGCGCGGCCTCGGCGACCAGCATGATCTGGCGCGCCCGGCCGCGCACGAGGACCACGTCGGGCGGCACCGGGGCCTGGGCCAGCGGCGCATAGACCGCGACGCGGAGCCGCTCGGAGCGACGCGGGAGCGCGGCGACCTCGTCTTCCCGAATGTAACGGAGGCCGACCATGGTGCCGACCACGCCCTCCAGCTCCTTCGCCCGCTCGGGCGGCAGCGCGACGCCGTGGGTGTACGAGCCGACCGGGCAATGGTAGTGATCGGCGGCCTCGGTGTAGAACACCGCGCCCTCGGCGGCCTGCTTCCAGTACGCGCAGCCGGCGGGCCCGGCCTTCGCCACGCGCGGGACGCCCGGGGGCGCCGCCGCGGTGAAGGTCACCGCCACCGGCGGTGTCCGAAGGCCCAACAGCTCGGTCATGCGATGGCCGGCAGTGCGTGCATCCATGTGCGCTCCTCAGGGCACCCGGGCGCGGAAGGTGAACGCCACCCGCACCTCGTTGCCGATCGGGTTCAAGAACGAGTTGTAGTTCATCGCGTACTCGCCCCGGTTGACGATGAATTCCCCGGAGGCGACGAGCGCCGCGTTGCTGATCTGCACGTCCACCGGCACCGCGAGCTCGCGAGTGACCCCGCGCAGCGTGAGCCGGCCCACCACCGTCGCGCGGCGTCCCCCCGACTCGACCCGCACGCTCTGGAACGCGATGGTCGGATAGCGCTCCACGTCGAAGAAGTCGACGCTGCGCAGGTGTCGGTCGCGCATGTCGATGCCGGTATCGAGCGACGCGGCCTCGATGGTGAGCGTGATCTTCGCGCTGGTGGGCACCGCGGGATCCACCACCACGTCGCCGCTGAAGCGCGAGAAGTGGCCCTCCGCGTTCATCAGCCGCGAGGTCGCGCGGAACATGATCTCGCTGGCCTCGGGCTGGATGCGGAAGCGCAGCGCCTCGGCCATCGCGGGGCCGGCCGCCGCCAGCGCGGCCAGCGCGAGCCCGGCGAGCGCGAGCGAGCGGACGAGGACTGGGCGCGGCACGGCGACTAGTATCGCTCATCCGTCGAGGAGCCGCGCGCTTTCCGCTCGCGCGCGGGACAAATCACGCCGGCGGCGCATCGTCGCTGGTGTAGGCTCGCCGCAGAGAGGGCTCACCCCTGATGCTCGCGGCGGCATTCGTGCTCGGCCTCGTCGTGTCGATGGTGGCGCTCGTCCTCTCGCTGATCGCGGTGCTGGCCGCGCGCGCCCGCCGCTGGCCCGACGACGCGCCCGCCCGTCTCGCCGCGCTCGAGAAGCAGGTGCGCGAGCTGTCGACGCGCGCCGACCCCGCAGGGCCCGCGCCGGCGGTTCCGGTCGACGTGGACGCGTCGTCGCCCGCCGAGCCCGTGATCAGCGAGCCGACACCGCCGTTCGCGCCGCCGCCCCGTCCCGCGCTCGATCTCGAGCAGCGCATCGGGGCCCGCTGGGCGACCTGGGTCGGCGTGGTGGTGATCCTGGTCGCGGTGGCGCTCTTCCTGAAGTGGGCGATGGACCACGACTACCTCGGCCCGGTCACGCGGGTCAGCGTCGGCATCGTCTGCGGCCTGCTGATGCTGCTGGGCGGCCTGGCCCTGCACGCGCGCCGCGACCTGCCCTATCTCGGCGAGGGGCTCGCGGGCGGCGGCCTCGGCATCCTCTATCTATCGCTGTTCGCGGCGCACGTGCTCTATCGCCTGCTCGGTGCGCCCGCCGCCTTCGCGGCCATGTTCGCGGTGACCGTGCTGGGGACGGCGGTGGCGGTGCTCAGCGGCCGCCTGAGCACCGCGGTGCTCGCGGTCCTCGGCGGCCTCCTCACCCCCGTGCTCCTGCAGGTCGAGCGGCCCGACGAGCGCAATCTGCTCGCCTATCTGCTGGTGCTCGACGCGCTCGCCCTCCTGGTGGCGCGGTTCCGCCCGTGGCCCGCGCTCAACCGCCTGGCCTGGGGCGGGTCCGCGCTGCTGATCCTGCCCACGCTGCTGCGCGAGCCCGAGGCGCCGCGGCCGCTGGCCCGGCTGGTCCTGCTCTCCGCGATCTTCCTCGTGTTCGTGGCCGTCCCGCTCTTCCGCGAGCGGGCCCGGGGCGAGCGCATCGGACGGATCGACCTCGTGCTGGTGGTGGCCAATGCCGCGGGCTACTTCTGGGCGGTGTACGTCACGCTCGAGACGTGGCGACCGCTGGCGGAGGGACCGTACGCGCTGATCCTCGCCGTGCTCTACCGCCTGGTCGCGGTCGACTATGCGGCGCGGGTCCCCGAGGACTCGGCGACCGTGATGCTGCACGAAGGCGTGTCCTGGACCTTTCTCACTCTGGCCATTCCGCTGGCCCTGGGCGGGCAATGGATCACGCTGGCCTGGGCCGTCGAGGGCGTCGCGCTGCTCTGGCTGGCCGCCCACGGGCCGATGCCGGTCGCGGTGTGGGCCGGACTCGTGGCCCTGCTGCTCGCCGCCATCCGCGTGCTGGCCCTCGACCGTTACGGGTTTCCGGGCGTTCCGGCGGTCTGGAACCTCACCTTCCTGATCCACGCGTTGGTGGTCGTTGCCCTGGTCGTCGGCGGGAGCCTGGCCGGTCGGGTGCGCGAGAGCCGCGAGGGCTATCTGCGGACCGAGGCCGTCCGGTCCCTCCTCTGGGTGGCCGCGGCACTGACCGCGGCGGCGCTCTGCTGGCGGGAGCCGAAGGGTCTCTGGCCCGCCGTGCTGCTCACCCTCGAGGTCCTGACCGTCGGATTCCTGGCCCGGCTTGTCCGATCCCCGGCCTTCAGCCTCGCCATTCCGGCGCTGGTCGTCATCCTGGCCGTCCGGGTGCTGGCCGCGGATGATGGCATCGCGCAGCACGCGGCGGGTACGCTGCTGAGCTGGCCGCTCCTGTCGCGGATCGGGGCCTGTGTGGCCATCGGGATCGCGGGAGGCGGGCTGGCTCGCTCGGCGGATCCCGGCGTGCGATACGTCGGGCGGGCCATCTCGGGGGCGGCCGGCCTGATCCTGCTCTACGTGCTCAGCGTGAGCTGGACGCGGTACCAGGAGGCACTCCGATCGCCGGGCAGCCCACGCGCCGACTTCAGGTGGCGAACCCAGGCGGGGCTGTCGGTGCTCTGGGCGATCTATGCGGGTATCGCGCTCGCGTGGGGCTTCGCGCGATCGAATCCGGCGGTGCGCTACGCCGCTCTCGCGCTGCTTGGGCTAACCGTCTTCAAGGTATTTGCCGTGGACTTCGCCGAGGTCAAGACCGCGTATCGGATCCTATCGTTCGTGGTCCTCGGCGTGGTCCTCCTGCTGGTCAGCCTCGCCTATCAGAAGCGTCGAGCGGTCTCCCAGTCGGTTGAAAGTTAGGACTTCCAAATCAGAGTTAGAGAGTTATATAGTTCCGCCCCATGGAGGACAGTTCCGTCGGGCTGTTCGAGTTCAATTCCGGGCGTCTCTGCCTCGACTTCACGAATACCGTGCGGGCTCGCCCTCTCAGCGACCGCATAGAATACATCAATAAATACAGCCATCTGGTGTCATGGGCCCGCCAGGCGACGATCATCACGCCGGGTGAAGCCGCGGTCCTGGACGAGGTGGCGGCCGGTCGCCCGAGGCCGGCCGGGGAGGCGCTGTCCCAGGCGCTCGCGCTGCGCGAGGCGATCCACGGGCTGTTCTCGGCGCGGGCGGCCGGACTGCCGGCCTCGGCGAGCGATCTTCGGACCCTGAACCGGGCGATCGGCCGGGGGATGTCCCACGCGGGGCTGGTCGTCGCGGGCCCCGGCTTCGAGTGGGCCTGGCCCGAGGCGAAGCTCGACCTGGATCGCATCACGTGGTGGGTCTCGCGCTCGGCCGCCGAGCTGCTGACCTCGGCGGATCTACCGCTCGTCCGCGAGTGCGCCGGTTACGATTGCGGCTGGCTCTTCATGGATACGACCAAGAATCGCAGCCGACGCTGGTGCGACATGACCACGTGCGGGAACCGGGCGAAGGGCCGCCGCCACTACGAGCGGAGGCGCGGCGCCGGCGGGGGCCGGCCGCCGGACGGGCAGGGCTAGCGCGACAAGGCCGCCGCCACCTCCCGCAGCAGGTCGCTCGACGAGAACGGCTTGGCGACGACGAACCCGATGCCGTGCGCCTCGAGCTTGTGGGGGTCGAGCTGGTCGCCGAAGCCGGTGATCAGCCCGACGGCGGCGTGGGGCAGCCGGTCGCGGCACGCCTTCGCGACCTCCCATCCCGAGACGCCCGGCATTGCCAGATCGGTCAGCACCAGGTCCACCCGCTCGACCTGGATCTGGGCGATGGCGGCCAGGCCGTCGCCGGCCTCGCTCACCCGGCAGCCTCGCTCCCGCAGCAGATCGGCGAGCGAGCGGCGGATCTCGACGTTGTCCTCGACCAGCAGGATCCGCTTGCCCTCCGGCACCACCGGCTCGCCGGCCACCGCGCCAGCGGTCGGCAAGGCCGAGGGGATGGGCAGGCCGATGACGAACGTGGTCCCCTGGCCGAGCGCGCTCTCGACGGTGATCTGGCCGCCGTGGCGAGCCACGATCCCCCAGACCACCGCCAGACCGAGCCCGTTGCCCTGGGCCCCCTTGGTCGTGAAGAAGGGCTCGAAGACCCGCCGCCGCGTCTCCTCCGACATTCCACAGCCGGAATCCTCGGCGCGAATCACGACGCGCCCCTTCTCCGCGGCGGTCCGGAGGATGAAGCGGCCCCCCGCCGGCATCGCCTCGAGGGCATTGTTCAGAAGATTCAGCAGGGCCTCGCGCAGCTCCTCGGCGGTCCCGGCCACCGTCGGCACCGGGCCGGCCTCCACGCGCACGTCGTAGGTCACCCCGCAGCTCTGCGCCTGGTCGCGCCAGCGGGGACGGGCCAGCTCGACCACTTCATGGAGGAGCTTCGGCACGTCGACCGGGCTGAACGGCCGGCTGCTGCGCGTGCGCGTGAATTCCTGGATCCGGCGCACCGTCTGGGCCCCGTCGTGGGCGGCCTGGCGGATCATGGTCAGGCTCTCGGCCACGTCGACGGCCGGCTTCCGGGCCAGCAGCAGCTCCGTGCGAAGCATGACCACGGCCAGGAGGTTGTTGAAGTCGTGGGCCACCCCGGCCGCCATCTCACCGAGGGCGCGCAGCCGCTCGACCTGGACCAGCTGGTCCTGCCCCTTCTGCACGTCGTCCAGCGCGCGCTCGAGCTGCGCGTACAGGCGCGAGTTCTCGAGCGCGATCCCCGCCTGGGCCGCGAAGGTGGTGGCGACCGCGACGTCGTCGTCCGAGAGCGCGGCCTGCCCGGTCACCGCGCTCAGCACGCCCACCAGCCGGTCGCCGGCCTGGACCGGAACCGATAGCCACGTCCGCAGCTCCAGCCGCGCGGCGATCTCGCGTTGGGCGGGCGTCAGTCCGGCATGGCCGGGGACGTCGGAGATGACGCACGCGGCCGCGGAGGCTACGACCTCGCCGGCCGGCCCGGCCTTCGCGGTGATCTCGGTGGGCAGCAGCTCGTCGACGGCCTCGCCGCGGGCCTCGACGCGCACCAGTCGCTCGCCGTCCAGCAGGTGGAAGGCGACCACCTCGGCCTGGAGCAGGCTGCAGTAGAGATCCGCGATGCGCCGCTGCACGGTGGCGGGGGGCCAGAGGCGCGTGACCCGCTGGCTGACCTCGACGAGCGCCTCCAGGCGGCCCTGTCGACGGGTCAGCTCGCGGAAGAGGTGGCTGTTGGACAGGGCCACCGCGGCCTGCGAGGCCAGTGAGGCGGCCAGATTGCGAGAGGCCTCGGAGTAGGGGCGCGCATCCCGCTCGATCGCCGCGACCGACGCGAACGGCCGCCCGCTCTCGCCCTTGCCGTTGATCAGCTCGAGCACGCCGATGATGTCCCCGCCCGGCGTCTTCATGGGGAGCACGAGCATCGACTTGGTGCGATAGCCGGCGAGGGCGTCCACCTCCCGGTTGAAGCGGTAAGGGCCCGTCTCGGGCAGCGCGTAGGCGTCGTCGACGTGGAGGATCTCGCCGGAGAGGGCCACGTGGCCGGCCAGGCTCCGCGGGTTCAGGGGCAGCGAGACGGCGTTGAACTCGACCGGCACGCTCTCGTTCTGGGCCAGCTCGAACCGCAGCCACCGCGATCCGTCCGGCGACCGCTCCACCAGATAGATCGAGCCGGCGTCGCTCCGCGTGATCGTCCGGGCCTTGGTCAGGATCAGGTCGAGGAGCAGCTTGGCGTCGCGCTCGCCGGACAGCCGCACCCCGATGGCGTTCAGCTCCTCGAGCTGTCGCGCCGTCTCGGTGGCCTCGCGGGTGACCCGCGCCTGCTCGCAGGCGGCCCGCAGCACGCTCGCCAGGGTGGCCGGGCTCACCGGCATCGGGAGCGAGACCACGCCGCGCGCAGCCGGCGCCCCGTCGGCCGCGTCGGAGAGCACCACCACCGGGACCATGGCCCGGCCCGCCGCCTCCACGAGCGCCGGATCAAGATCGTCCAGCATGAGGACGGCGGGGTCGGCCGCGCCGAACTGCGGCGCCGCGGTCGATGCGAGCAGGCGCGGCTCGAGGTCGTCCGGCAGCTGCGCGATGACCTGCCCCCGGGAGAAGTCGGCCGGGTACCACACGATGCCGCGTGAGCGAGCGAGCGTCGAATCGATCATGGGGCTAGCGTCCGAGCAGGCCACCCAGCCCGCCGCCCACACCGCCGACGACTCCGCCGACTCCACCGACGACTCCACCGACCGTCCCGCCGACTCCGCCGACCGTGCCGCCGACGGTTCCGCCGACTCCGCCGACGGTGCCGCCGAGCGCGCCCACCGTGCCGCCCACGGCGCCTCCCACCCCTCCGATGGCGCCGCCGAGCCCGCCGACGGTCCCGCCGACGGCGCCGACGCCGCCACCCAGTCCGCCCAGGCTGCCCCCGAGCCCCCCGACGCCGCCGCCGAGCCCGCCGATGGCGCCGCCGGCGCTGCCGATGGAACCGCCGAGGGCGCCGACCGTGCCACCAAGTCCGCCGACGGTGCCGCCGAGCGCGCCGCCGAGATGGCCGCTCACGTTCCCGAGCGCGCCGCCGAGACCTCCGACGACCCCGCCGAGGCTGCCGACGGTGTTGCCGAGGCCGGTGAGCGTCTGATCCAGCCCGTCGATGCCGAGGCTATCGACGAGCTGGTCCAGCACCTCGGTGGAGGCGGTCGTCGCGCTCGCGGTCGCGCCGGCCACGCCGTCCCCCGCGGCCTTGAGGTTCTTCACGGAGCGCACCGGTCCGGCGGCTGCGGGCGACAGGAGCGCCGAGGCCAGCGCCACCGCACGGGCCTGCTCCCGGGCCACCAGGCCGCCGGTCACCTCGCTGGGCGCCTCGGTCGCCTGCATCTGCCGCGGCCGAAGGTCCGCGGTGAGGGCGGCCACGTCGGACCGCGAGAGCGGCCGGACCGAGCCCAGCGCGTTGCCCGACACCGCCACGCTCTGCATCTCGGCCAGGCGCACGGTGGGATGCGACGGATCGAGACGGGCGCTCACGTCGAGCGCGCCGTGGAAGAGATGCACCTGCGTGGTGGTGGCGGCCGCGCCGGCCTTCAGGGGCTCGACCTCCACCACGAAGACGGTGCCGCGCACCGCCGCCGTCGCGTTGGGGGAGCGAATCTCGATGACCTCGCCCGGCCGCATGCGGCCCTTGACGACGGCCACGCCGATCTTGCCCGACTGCAGATCGACGGTGACGCGCCCCGCCTCCTCGGTGATGGTGAGCGCGGACAGCTCGCGGACCGTGATGAGGGCCTTGCCGCCCAGGAGCACGCGCACCAGCGAGCGCTCCTGGGTGTGAATGCGATCGCGGACGAAGATCTCGTCCCGCATGCGAAGCGAGGCCGGGGCCACCGTGGTGGCCGCGCGGATCAGGGTCGCATCCCCGTTGACGCTCGTGACGACGCCGGCGCTCCCATCGGACTGCGCGGCGGCCGTGGCCGGAAGGCTCGCGCAGAAGAGAACCGCGGCGGCCGCGAAGACGTTCTTTCCGTGCATGGCTTGCTCTGGCTCCCTCCCGCCGGCGCTGATCGTGACCGCCGATCGCCGGCGAGGCTGTGACAGGCAAGCGAGGTGCCACGCGGACACTTCGACCCAAGCGCGCGGATTCTCTGACGCGTGCCTGTCAGCGGATCGACGCGGATCCGCTGACACTCGCAAGAAGTGGCAGGCACGCGGACCAGAACCGCGCGCAGGGATTGCCCGCGCGAATCGTGCGCGGCGGAGCGACTAGCGGGAGCCGCCCAGCTCCTTGCGCGCGAGCGCCGCGCCCGCGGCGAGAGCGCCCACCTTTTGATTGCACATGTAGCGCGGCGACCAGCCGAAGCCACAGTCGGGGTTCACGTAGAGCTTCTCGGGCCGGCAGACCGTGAGGACCCGGCGGATGCGGCCGGCCACGTCTTCCGGGCTCTCGGGGTAGAAGCCCTTGACGTCGATGACGCCCGCGCCCAGCTCCCGGTCCTGACCGTACTCCTTCCAGACGTCGAGCTCCGAGAACTCGCGGCCCGCGAACTCGAGCACGAGCTGATCGGCGCGGGCCTTGAGCACGCCCGGGAAGTAGGGCCGATAGGAGCGGTCGAAGCGCGAGCGGCCGAAGCGGTTGCCGAAGCAGATGTGGAAGGCCAGCTTGGCCTTCACGCCCTCGGTGGCCAGATTGTAGAGGCGCGCCATCTCCTCGCCGCTCACGTTCCCGCGCGCGGGCTCGTCCAGCTGAATGAAATCCGCGCCCGCCGCCACCAGAGCGCGCAGCTCCGCGTTGATGACCTCCGCGAAGCGCTCGGCCACGTCGACCACGCCCTTGTACATCTTGCCGGGATGGATGCGGGAGCCGAAGGTGAGCGGGCCCGCGCAGGTCGCCTTGGTCGCGCGGCCGGTGTGGGCCTTGAGGTACTCGAACTCCTTCACGATGCCCAGGCCGCCCGGCGGCGTCTCGATCCGGCCGGTGGCCTCGTAGCGCGTCTGCTGATCGTAGCCCCACGGGCCGGCACGGCGTCGCACCGGCAACGGCTCGATGCCCTTGATGATCGCGTAGTAGGAGTCCACGTAGCCGTCCAGCCGCCGCACCTCCCCGTCGGTGATGACGTCGAGGCCGGCGCGCTCCATGTCGCGGATCGCGGTGTCGGCCGCGTCGTCGAACATCTCCTCGAGATCGGCCGGGCCCATGTCGCCCACCTCGTGGGCCTTCACGGCGGTGTACCACCAGCCGGCCTTGCCGTGGGAGCCGACGACGGTGGACGGGATCAGCGGGAGAGCGGCCATCTGCGGTTCCTCCTGTCGAGTGCGAGCATGGGGTTGGCCCATGCGAGCATGCTATCTCTCGCGGACCCGGTCAATGGCGATGCGGCGGCGGTGCGTCGCGGAGAGCGAGAGAGGAGCCCGGGCTATTCGGCCAGCCACACCGTGTCGAGCTGATTGTTGAGGTAGTGGCTGGGGGTGATCGTCCAGCCGCGGACGCGGGAGCTGTGCGGCACGATACGGTGCCACTGGAGCGTGTAGATGTAGTGGGCTTCCTCGTCGAGGAGACGCTTTTCGAAGGCCTGGATGTATCGCCGGCGGTGCTCGGGATCCACGGTACGGCTCTGCCGGACGTAGAGGTCGTCCAGTACCGGATCGGTGTACCGGCCGTAGTTGGCGTCACTCCGGCCCGAGGACTGGAACTTGTAGAGGTCCAGGTCGGGATCGACCACGTACCCGCACTGGAAGTCGGTGCTGAGCTCGAAGTTCCCGGTCCGGAGGTCCTTGAAGTACTGGGCCGAGTCCTCGATCTCGTGGCGCACTTTCAGCCCGATCTGGCTCCACTGGTCCACGAGCCATGCGCCGACGTGCTGGTACGGCATCGGGATATCGCGGTTCTTGAGCGCGACGGACAACCCCTCGGGAACTCCGGCCTCGGCCAGCAGGCGGCGCGCGTCGGACCGTGACTCCCGAATGTCCCGCCAGTACCCGGCGAGCTTCACGAGCTCCGCCGGCGGGGTGGCGAGCGGCGAGCCGGGCACCTGCACCCCCGCGACTTCCCGGACGATGGCGGTCCTCGACAGCGCGCCGGCGGCCGCGTGGCGATCGAGGGCGAGCGAGAGGGCGCGGCGGACGCGGCGATCGCCGAACGGCTCCTTCTCGTGGTTGATGGCGACCAGGAGGCCGCAGTTCCACGGGCTCTCCTGCACGGTGACCTTCTCGCCGAGCGCGCGGACGATGTCGTCGCGCTGCGCCGGGGAGAAGCCGCGAAACTGTATGTCGGCGCGCCCGGAGCGGATGGCCGCCGCCTGCGCGGCGTCGTCGCGGATGAAGAGCGCCTGGTAGCCGTCGAGATATGGCTTGCCACGGTCCCAGTACTCGGGGTTCCGGCGGCCGACCCAGCGCGTGCCCTTGACGTGCTCGACGAAGACGAACGGGCCCGTCCCCATGATGTGCTTCTCGTACCAGCGGACGTCGCGCTCGAGGATGTCCGCCTTGTAGATCCAGTTCCACGGCGACGCCAGCGAGTGAATGAACGAGGGCGACGGCCACTTGAGCTTGAACGCGACGATGTACGGCTCCGGCGCCTGCACCGTCTCGATCTGCAGGTACTCACCCTTGCGGGCCGACGTGATCCCGGGAGGGGGATTGATGATCTTCTCGTAGGTGGCGCGCACGTCTCGCGAGGTCATCTCGCTGCCATCGTGGAACTTCACCCCACGACGCAGCGTGAGAATGTAGGTGCGCTTGTCCGCCGAGACGGCCCACGACGTGGCCAGATCCCCGACGACCCGGGTGCCCGTCGGATCGAGCGGGTCGATGCGCAGCAGCGTGTTGTAGTGCGGCGCTGCCGGGTGCATCAGCGCGAACGTCTCCTCCCGGTGCGCGTCGTAGGAAGGGGGCTCGCCCGGCACCAGGAAGGTCAACGTGCCGCCGGACCGGGGCTCGGCCGCCGCGCCAGCCGGGGACCCCGCGGGCGCGCCGGGAGACGGTGAGCCCGCGCGGCGATCCGGGGCGACCGTCGTCTCGGCGGGTTCCGTGTGCACCGGGCCAGTCCCTCCGGCCCGGACGGGGATGGGCGCCTTCGTCTCGGTGTCGATGAACGGCCGCGCGGCGCTCCGCGTCGCGATGTAGGCACGGACCAGGCCGGTGGCGAAGAGAGCGACCAAGAACGTCGCGCACGCGATCCCCACCCACGCCCGCGCGTGTCGCGAGCGTCGCCGTTGCCGCAAGTATCGCTGCATCTCCTCGAGCCGCTTGACGTCGCCGAGGCCGGGCGCGACCGGCTTCCGGCCGCTCCCCATCGTCGACCGGACCAGGGACCCGCCCGGGGATGGGGCCGCATCCGGCTCGGTCTCAGGCGGCCCGGCGGCCGATGGCTCGAATGGAGCCGGCGAGGCGGCGGGCGTTCGTCGCGCGTCGCGCAGGCTGCTGCCGCACATGTTGCAGAAGTGTGCCTGTCGGCGGTTGATCGCATGGCAACGGGGGCATGGCATCGGCAGCGTGGCGCCGCACACATCGCAGAAATGCGCGCGGGGCGGGTTACGGTGCCCGCACGGCGCCACGCTGCCGTTCGAAACGCCGCTGTCTTCTTCGTGCATGGCCGTGACCCTCGGCTCTAGCGCGGCTTCACGAGGAAGCGCGACCGCCGGTTCTGGCTCCAGCACCGTTCGCTCGCCTCGGTGCACTGCGGCCGCTCTTCTCCATAGCTCAAGATGGTGATGCGGCTCGGCTCGACCCCCTGGGCCACCAGATGATTCATCGCGGCCTGCGCCCGCTGCTCCCCCAGATCGACGTTGAAGTCATTCTTCCGGCTCGTAGTCCCCCGATTGTCGCAGTGCCCCTCGATGAGGAGCAGCTGCTGCGGATGGGCGCGCAGCCAGGCCGCGTTCGCGTCGAGGATCTTGACGTCGCCCGGTCTGATCGTCGCCTCGCCGAAGTCGAAGTGGATGTCCCGCAGCTCCCGGATCGGCTCGTAGTCGCTGACCCGCGGCAAGCCGATGGGCTGGTCGGCGGTGGGCGCCTGGGCGGGGGCCGGACGGCCCGCGGCGAGAATCGGGCACGAGATGAGCGCCGCGAGAGCGATGACGTGCGTGGCTCGCCTCTTCATTGACTCCTCCGGGACCAGAGCTCGGCTCGACTGCCGAGAATAGTCCTCGCCCGTTCAACGGGACAAGTTCGTTTTGCCGAGCGGCGCGTCGGCCACCGGAGGCTGTGAAGAAATTACCGGCCAGCGCAGGTCAGCTCACCGCCGTCACGATATTTCGCGGGGATACACCGGCTCAGGCCGCCCCCCCGATGATCCGCATGGTCGCTGTATCGGCCCGCACCGCGCCCGGGGGGCCCGCGAAGATGATCTCGCCGCGCTCGATGACGTAGAGTCGCGTGGCGAACTCGGGAACGTGGTGGATGTTGGACTCGGCGAGGAGGATCGAATGACCGCGGCGGGTGATCTCGGCGAGACCGTCGCTGACCGTGGGGATGATGGCGGGCGAGAGCCCCTCGAACGGCTCGTCGAGGAGGAGCAAGCGCGGGTCGAGGGCGAGCGCCCGCGCGACCGACAGCATCTTGCGCTCGCCGCCGCTCATCTCGGGACCCTTGCGGTGGCGGTACTTGCGAAGGACGGGGAAGACCTCGTACGCGCGCTCGAGGCGCTCGGCGGTCGGGCGACCGCCGGGCCTCGTCCACGTGGCGATCTCGATGTTCTCGGCCACCGTGAGATCCGCGAAGATCCCGCTGTCCTCCGGGGCGAATCCGATCCCGCGGCGGGCGATCTCGTGGGTCGGGCGGCCGTGGATCTCCTCGTCGCCGAACACCACCCGTCCGGCGCGCGGGCGCACGTAGCCCATGATCGTTCGCAAGGTGGTGGTCTTGCCGGCGCCGTTGCGGCCCACCAGGCAGACCACCTCCCGCTCGCCGACCGCCAGCGAGACCTGGCGCAGGATGTGGCTGTGCTGGATGAAGACGTCGACGGACGACACCGAGAGCACGGCGCTAGCGCTTCCGTCCGATGACGGTGTCCACCACGTGGGCATCGGCGCGGATCCCGGCCGGGGTGGTGTCGGCCAGGACTCGACCCTGGTGGAGCGCGACGATGCGGTCCGAGTAGCCGAAGACGATGTCCATGTCGTGCTCGACCTGGATGATCGCGCGCAACCCGATCCGCTTCGCGGCCCCGACCAGGATCTCCATGACCGCGTGCTTGTCCGCGGTGCTCACGCCGCTGGTCGGCTCGTCGAGCAGGATGATCTCGGGCCGCAGCGCAAAGGCCGACGCGACGTCGAGGAGCTTCTTGTCCCCCTGCGGCAGCTCGCGAGCCCGCCGGCCCGCCCGGTCGGCGAGGCCGAAGAGGTCGGCGACCTCGAGGGCCTCCGCCTCGGTCTGCCGGTCGTGCCGGAGCGAGGTGAAGAGCCGCAGCCCGTGGCCACGGCGGGACACCACCGCGGCTTGCAGGGTCTCCAGCACGGTCAGGTCGGGGAAGATCTGCACCAGCTGAAAGCTGCGCGCCATGCCGAGCCGGGTGAGGGCGACCGGGCCGATGCCGCCGATGTCCTGCCCCTTGAAGCGCACGTGTCCGCCGCTGGGGGCGAGGAGGCCGGTGAGCACGTTGATCAGGGTGGACTTGCCGGCGCCGTTGGGCCCGATGATCGAGACGAATTCCCCGGCGCCGACCGACAGGCTCACCCCGTCGAGCGCGCAGAAGTCACCGTAGAGCTTCCGCACGTCGCGGGCGTCCAGGAGCGCGGGCGCGGTCACGACGGGCGTGGCCTGACGAGAAAGCCCATCAGACCGCCGGGGGCGAAGATCACGAGGGCGGCCAGGATGGCGCCGAACACCAGGCGCCAGTAGGGCACCACCGACATCACCGTGTCCTGCAGGAAGATGAACACGAACGCGCCCAGCACCGGGCCGAAGAAGCTCGCGAAGCCGCCGAGCAGCACCATGAACACCAGGTTGCCGGAGTGCGTCCAGTAGGCCAGCGTGGGGTCGACGTTGCCGGTGGGCGGGGCGAGCAGCGCGCCCCCTACCGCCGCGAACACCGCCGAGATGACGAAGGCGTACCAGCGATAGCGGGTCACGCTGACCCCGAGCGCCTCCGCCTTGGTCGGGTTGTCGCGGATCGTGCGCAGACAGAGGCCGAACGGCGAGTGCACGATGCGCCACATGACCGCGGCGGCCAGCACCAGCACGCCGAGGCAGTAGTAGTAGTACGGGCCCACCAGGAAGGCGGTCTTCGACATGCCGTCGAGATTCAGGCCCAGCAGCAGGGGCCGGAGCACCGGCATGCCCTCGTCGCCGCCGGTGATGCGATAGAACTTCAGCAGGAAGGTGTAGAAGACCATGCCGAAGGCGAGCGTCAGCATGCCGAAGTAGATCTTCACGTAGCGCACGCAGAGGGCGCCGACCAGCGCGGCGGCCAGCGCGCCCAGCGCGGCCGCGAGCAGCACGATGACCTCGAGCGACCGCACCCCCTGCGCGGTGAGGGCCGCGGCGGTGTAGGCCCCGATGCCGACGAAGAGGGCGTGGCCGAACGACACCAGCCCGGTGTAGCCGAAGAGCAGGTTCAGGCCGAGAAGAATCACCCCGTAGGCCATGAACGGCAGCATCAGCAGCACGCGGTACGGGCTCAGGGCCAGCGGCAGCGCGATCAGCACGGCGAGCACCGCGGCGAGGACCAGCCGGCCCCTCATGCGGCGGCGCCTCCGAAGAGGCCGCGGGGGCGGAGCAGCAGCACCGCGATCACGATGAGGTAGATGAGGAGCATCTCCAATTCGGGGTACACGCTGATCGCCAGCGCGCGCAGCACGCCGACCACCAGCGCGCCCACCAGCGCCCCGCGCATGCTGCCGAGGCCGCCGATCACCACCACCGCGAAGGCCTCCACGATCAGCTCGATGCCCATCTCGCTCATGGCCGCGGTGGCCGGGATCACGAGCGCGCCGCCGAGGGTGCCGAGGGCGGCGCCGAGCGTGAACACCCGTGCGTAGACCGAGCGCATGTCGACGCCGAGGGCCTCGGCCATCTCGCGGTTGTCGGCGGCGGCCCGGATGATGCGCCCGAAGGCGGTGCGGGTGAGCATGTAGCCGAGGCCGGCCGCGATCAGCACGCTGGCCGCGATCACGATGAGGTTGTAGACCGGCACCACCGCGCCCAGGATCCGGGCCTGGCCGTAGCGCAGGTAGTAGCCGGAGGTGGACTGCGGCGCGGTGCCCCAGGTCAGGCGGATCGCGTCCTCCATCATCAGCACGACCGCGAAGGTCAGCAGCAGCTGGAAGGTCTCGTCGCGGTCGTACACGAAGCGCAGCAGCCCGCGCTCCACCACCAGCCCCACCGCTCCGGCCAGGAGCCCGGCGAGGATCAAGGGCAGGATGAAGAGCGACGGCGGGCCCCCCGCGGACACGAACAGCGCCACCGCGGACACCCCCACGTAGGCGCCGAGGGCGTAGAACGACCCGCAGGCCAGATTGAAGATCTTCTGCACCCCGAACACCAGCTGCAGGCCCGCCGAGACCAGGAACAGGACGGCGGCGTGGAAGACGCCGCCCATGAGGATGGCGACGAGGTTCGCGCTCACGCGGCGGCGGCGCTACTCGATGACCCGGGCGGCCCGCGCCAGCAGGGCCGGAGACAGGTCGAGCCCCAGGGCCCGGGCCGTCCGCAGATTGACGACGAGCTGCAGCTCGGTGGGCTGCTCGACGGGCAGGTCGCCGGGCCGGGCGCCCTTGAAGATGCGGTCCACGTACTGGGCGACGCGGCGGGTCGTCGCGCCGAGATCGCTGCCGTAGGACATGAGGCCGCCCTCCTCGACCTGCTCGGGCCACTCGTAGATGGCGGGGAGGCGATGCCGGGCCGCCAGCTCGATGATGCGCTTGCGGTCGCGCATGAAGTAGGTCGACGCGCCCACGAACAGCGCGTCGGGCCGATCGGCGACCAGCGCGGTGAAGGCGCGCTCGTAGTCGCCGCCGACCACCCGCGTGACCGGCAGCGCGATGCCGAGGGCGACGGCGGCGGCGTCGGTCTCCTGCTCCTGGGCGCGGAGGCCGGGATCCTCGTGGGAGAGCAGCGCGATGCGGGTGGCGCGGGGTACCGCGGCCTTCAGCAGCTCGAGCTTCTTGCCGGCGAGGGTGCCCGCCGGGGCGATCAGGACCCCGGTCACGTTGGCCTCCGGTCTGGCGAGGCTCTTCACGAGGCCGATCGCGATCGGATCGAAATTGCCGAGGAAGACCACCGGCACCGTGGTGCTGGCCGCCCGCGCGGCCCGGGTCGCCGCGGCGCCGATTGCGACGATGACGTCGATCCGGGCGCGGACCAGCTCGCGAGCCAGCGCGGGAAGCCGCTCGAGCCGGCCGGCGGCGTACCGCTGCTCGAGGACCAGGTTCCGGCCCGGTCGATACCCCATCTCCTCGAGGAACGCGGGCACCGAGCGAACCGCCGCGGTCCCGTCCGCCGGCGTGGGCGGCGGGGTGGGCGCCAGGAGGCCCAGTCGATGGACGCGAGCCGTCGTCTGGGCGAGAACGGCCGCCGGAGCGGCGAGGACCGCCGCTCCGGCCACGCGGAAGAGCGCCCGGCGCGCGATCAGATCTTCCAGGAGCCGATCCAATCCATCAGCTTGGCGCCCGACGGCTTCATGCCCTGCCGGGTGGAGACCACCTCGACCGGATCGATGGTGACGAAGTCGTAGCTGTTCTTGTGGGTGGTGATGCCCTGATAGAAGCTGCACATCTGCACGTGGTCGGCCCGCCACGACCGCTTGCCCGAGAGCGAGTCCACCTCGATGCCCTCGAGGGCCTTGACGACTTCCGCCCGGGACGGCCACTTCTTCGACGTGGAGTAGGCCTTCTCCACCGCGGCCTTGTAGGACTCGATGTTGAAGTAGGCGTGGTCGCACTCGTAGGGCGGGTACTCGTTGTACTTGCTCCGGTACTCGCTCACGAATTGCTTGAGCAGCGGGCTGCCCTTGGGGTCGGCGAAGTACATGCTGTTGTAGCCGAGCAGGAGCCCCTCGGGGGTGAACTCCTTCTTGAGCGAGTCGTGCACCCCGCCCGCGGTGGTGAAGACGCCCTTCATGTTCTTGAACAGTCCGACCGCGGCGGCCTGCTTCATGATGATCGTCGCGTCGCCCGACCAGAACGAGCACATGAGCAGGTCCGGCTTGGCCTGCTGGATGGCCGCGATGTGCGAGGTGAAGTCGGTCACCCCGAGCTTGGGGAACAGCTCGAGCACGAACTTCACGTCCGGCACGTAGCGCTTGAGCACCGCCTGGTAGGTCTGCCAGCAGTCGTGGCCGTAGGAGTAGTCGTTGCCGATGCCCGCGACCGACTTGATGCCCCTGAAGTACTTCGGGGTCAGCTGGCCGGCCACGATGGCCTCGACCTCGTTGTCCACGCTGCGGAAGGCCCACTTCGGGCTGGGCATGGTCTCCTCGATGCCCTTCTGGGTCGTGCCGTCCCAGGACAGCCACGGCGTCTCCATCTCCTCCGCGACGGGGCCCAGGGCCAGCGTCACCCCGGTGGAGATCCCGCCGATGACCACCTCGACCTTGTCCTGGAGGATGAGCTTGCGGTAGCGCTCCACGGTGTCCTTCGGGGTGGATTCCTCCTCGACGACCAGCTGCACCGGGCGGCCGAGGATGCCCCCCGACTTGTTGACCCGCTCCGCCCACCACTCGGTGCCGCGCAGCCCGGCCGCGCCCACCGGGGCCGCGATCCCGGCCCGGATGGCCAGGATGCCGATCTTGACCGGGTCCGAAGGCACCCCCGGCCTGGCCTGGGCCCGCGCCACCGCCGGAAAGCCGATCGCGCCGGCGGCCGCCGCGCCGCCCGCCGTCTTGAGGAATTGCCGTCTCGTCGTCGCCATCTCGTCCCCCTCGTCGTTGAGAGTGGTGTGGGTCAGCCCTGCAATTGCCGCCGCGCCAGCGCCACGCCGGCGGCGAGGCGCTTGAGCTTTTCGAAGGCGACCCAGCGCGGCACCGGGAAGAACCCGCAGTCCGGCACCAGCGAGAGCCGCTCCGCCGGGACGCTGTCGAGGCAGAGGCGCACCCGCTCGGCCACGTCCTCGGGAGTCTCCATGTAGAAGCTCTTCACGTCAACCACTCCGCACGCGACGTCGCGGTCCACCCCGATCTCCTTCCACATCTCGATCTCTGCCATCTCCCGGTTCGCGTACTCGAACACGAACTGGTCGCAGCGCGTCTCCAGCAGCGCCGGGAACATCCAGCGATACGACCGCTTGCCGCGCGGGCGCGAGAGCAGGTTCCCGAAGCAGACGTGGTAGCCGATCTTCGCGGGCACGCCCTCCACGCAGGCGTTGAACATCTTCACGTACTCGGCGGCCTGGCCCGGCACGATGGCGGCGGACGGCTCGTCGACCTGGATCCACGTCGCTCCCGCCGCGGCCAGCGCTCGGAGCTCCGCATTGACCGCAGGCACCAGGTCCCAGCAGAGGGCGAGCCGATCGCCGTTGTAGGCGTCGCCCGGGCGGGTCTGGATGTGGATGGACAGGGTCACCGGGCCCGGGCAGGTGGCCTTCACCGGCCGGTCGGTCTGGGTCATCAGGTACTTGAACTCGTCGACCGTGCCGAGGCCCCGCGGCACCGTGACCTTCCGGGTGGCGCGGTAGCGCGGCACGCTGTCGTAGGCGTAGAGGCCGGTCTTGCGCAGCGGCTCGAGCGTCTCGAGCCCCTCCATGTGCCCGTAGAAGGTCTGCACGAAGAAGTAGCGCCGCATCTCGCCGTCGCAGACGACGTCGATGCCCGCCCGCTCCTGGTCGCGGATCGCGAGCTGGGTGGCGTCGTCGAAGGTCTCGCGCACGTCGGTCTGCCCGTACTCGCCGGCCTTGATCTTGTCGAGCGCGGTCCAGAACCACGAAGGAAAGCCGTGGCTGCCCATGACGTGCGTGTAGAGGAGCGGAAGCGTGGCGGCCATGCGCGTGTCCTTTCTACGGTCGGCGACGGTTCAGGAAGGCGGCGATGCGGGCCTGGGCGTCGGGCGCCGCGCGCAGGGCCCCGTAGGCGCGCGGCTCGGTGCCGGCCCGGCCCGCGCGCAGGTCCGCGGTGATGGCCTTGCTCGCGGCGAGGCCGCCGCGCGGCGACCGCGCGACGTCGCGCGCCATCTCGTCGGCCGCGGCGCCGAGCGCCCCGTCGGGCACCACGCGGGTCACGAGGCCCATGCGAAAGGCCTCGGCGGCGTCGACGACGCGGGCGGTGAGCATCAGGTCGCGCCCGTGGGCCCCGCCGGCGATGTCGAGCAGCCGGGCGAGGCCGTAGCCCGGGTTGAAGCCCAGGCCCACCTCGGGCAGCCCGAAGCGCGCGGAGGCCTCGGCCACGCGGAGATCCTGCGCGATCGCGAGCATGAGCCCGCCGCCGAGGGCGTGGCCCTGGACGGCCGCGATCGTCACCTGGGGCAGGGCCGCGAAGCCGTCCATGATGCGCTGCCAGCGCGCGGCCAGCGCCTCGGCCTCGTCGGGCGACAGCGTGGGCATCTCGGAGATGTCGGCGCCCGCGCAGAAGGATCGGCCCCGGCCGGCCACCACCACCGCGCGCGCGTCGTCGGCGCGGGCCAGGCGCGCGAGGGCACCCTCGAGCGCGTCGGCCATGGCCCGGCTGAGCGCGTTGCGGGCCTCGGGCCGCTCGAGCGTCAGGCGGGCCACCGCGCCGTCCTGGGTGAGGGTGACGGCCGGCGCGGCGCTCACGAGAGGATCCGCTTGGCGATGATCTCGCGCATGATCTCCGAGGTGCCGGAGGCGATCGTCCAGAGCCGCACGTCGCGGAAGAAGCGCTCGACCGGGAACTCGCGCATGTAGCCGTAGCCGCCGTGCAGCTGCACCGCCTGGTAGGCGACGCGATTGGCGACCTCGGTGGCGAAGAGCTTCGCCATCGACACCGCGGTCACGCAGTCCTCGCCCGCGGTGTAGAGCGCGGCCGCGTGATGGACCAGGTGGCGGGCCGCCTCGATCTCGGTGGCCATGTCGGCCACCCGGTGCCGCAGCACCGGCTTGCCGGCGAGCGGTCCGTCGAAGGCGTGTCGCTCGCGAAGGTAGCCCGTGGTGTCCTCGAGGGCCTGGCCGGCGCCCGAGAGCGCGAGCACCGCGGCCATGATGCGCTCACGCTGCAGGCCGGCCGCCAGCTGGTGGAAGCCGCGGCCCTCCTCGCCCAGGAGGTTGGCGACCGGCACCGGGCATTCCTCCAGCGACAGCTCGGCGGTGTCCGAGGCGCACATGCCCATCTTGTCGAGCCGCCGGCTCACCGTGAAGCCGGGCCACCCGCGCTCCACCAGGAACATCGAGATGCCCGCGTGCCGGCGCTCGGCGGTGCCGGCATGCGTGCGCGCCGCGATGAAGTAGAGATCGCCGTGCACGCCGTTGGTGATGAAGATCTTGCTGCCGGTGAGCAGGTAGCGGTCGCCGTCGCGCACCGCCCGGGTGGCGATGCCCGCCATGTCCGAGCCCGTCCCGGGCTCGGTGATGCCGAGGGCGCAGACCGTCTCGCCGCTCACGATGCCCGGCAGGTAGGCACGCTTCTGGGCCTCGGTGCCGAAGCGGGTGAGCCACGGCGAGGACATGTCGGTGTGCACGAGCACGCTGAACGCCACCCCGCCCGATCGGCAGCGCGCCATCTCCTCGCCCAGCACCACGCTGGAGAGAAAGTCCCCGCCGCCGCCGCCGTACTCGGTGGGGAACTCGAGGCCGAGCAGCCCCAGCTCGCCGAGCCGGCGCCAGAACGCCCGCGGGATGCGGCCGGCCTCCTCCCACGCGTCGACGTGGGGCACGACCTCCTTCTCCACGAACGCGCGCACGGTCCGCCGCAGCATCTCGTGCTCATCGGTGAACGTCGGCCGCGGCACGGTCAGCGCGGCGTCTCGCCGGCGGGCTCCGTCGTCCGGCGCGCGGAGCGGCGGATGATGGGCGGGATCACGGAATGCGGACGTAGCCTTCCATGAGCCGGCGCGCGGTGCGGTACACGGTCACCCGCTCGGCCCACGCCGCGTGGTCACGGCGGCCGACCGAGGCCGCGATGGGCAGCACGCCCGACGGATGGCCGAGGCGCAGATCCCCCACGCGTCCGCCCGCGCACTCGCTCACCACGGTGCCGTCGACCTGCGCCGCCACCGCCAGGCACATGGCCGCGGTGAGCGCAAAGGCGCGGTGCGCGTTGCCCATCGAGATGCAGCGCCCGACCACGTCGGTCTGCTCGGCGTCGTAGCCCACGCCGTCCAGCGCGGTGAACGCCGTGGGCGGCGCCACCACCGCGATCTTGGGCGTGGCCGCGCTGCCCGGGATGCCCATGGCCTCGGCGCCGGCCGCCCGGAGGGCCTCGAGCCGCGCCACCAGGGCGCGATCGCTGTCCATCGCGGCGGGCGTCTCGGTGCCGGTAAGGTCGAGATCCTTGGCGCGCACGAACACCACCGGATTGCTGGCGTCCACCAGCGAGACCTCGACCCCGGCGATCACGTCGCGCGCCCGGCCGGTGGGCAGGAGGCGGCCGGTGCGGGACCCGCCCGGCTCGAGGAAGTCGAGCGCGATGCGGGCGCCCAGCCCGGCCACGCCGGGCAGCTCGAAATCGCCGACCACGGCGGCCTCGCCGTCCACCACCGGCACGCGCGCCACGATGATCTTCTTCGTGTTGGTGTTGTGGATGCGCACCGCGGTCTCGCCGTTGGAGGAGGGCACCAGCCGCTCGTCGATGGCGAAGGGGCCGACCGCGGAGGAGCAGTTGCCGCAGTTGCCCGTGTAGTCCACCACCGCGCGGCTCACCTCGACCTGGGCGAAGGTGTAGTCGACCTGCGCGTCGGGATGGGTCGGCGGGCCGATGATGAACGCCTTCGACAGCGAGGAGATGCCGCCGCCCAGGCCGTCGAGCTGACGGCCATAGGGATCCGGACTGCCCAGCGCGACCAGCAGCACGCGGTCACGCTCCGGCCCGGCCGGCGGCAGATCCCGTTCGTGGAAAGCGAGGCAGCGGCTGGTGCCGCCGCGCATGTAGACCGCCCGCACCCGTCCCTGAGCCATGTCAGCTGCTCCTCACGCGGTCCTTCCTCCGTCCCCACCCTCGCCCCCGGAAGGGGAGAGAGCAGGGTGAGGGGGCGATGTCTCCCCGGCGGTCTGGGCGAGCAGACCGCCCGCCAGCAGCATATCGCGCTCGCGCGGGCTCAGGATGCAGCGCATCCGGAAGCGCGCCCCCGTCCGCCGATTGCTCACGACCACCGACTCGCCCGACGCGAGCCGCTCGCGCAGGCCGTCGACGGCGAGGGTGTCGTCTCGCTCGATGCCGTCGTAGTCGGCCGGATGCTCGAACTCGAGCGGCACGATCCCCCAGTTGATGAGGTTCGCGCGGTGGATGCGCGCGAAGCTCTTGGCGAGCACGGCCCGCACGCCCAGGTGCAGCGGCGAGAGCACCGCGGCCTCGCGCGAGGAGCCCTGGCCGTAGATCTCGCCGCCCACGATGACGCCGCGGCCGGCTGCGCGCGCCCGCGCCACGAACTCGGCGTCCACGTTGCGGAAGCAGAATTCCGCGATGGCCGGCACGTTGGAGCGGAACATCAGCACCGCGGTGCCGGAGGGCGAGATGTCGTCCGTCGAGACCTTGTCGCCGAGCTTGATCAGCACCGGCGCGGTGAGGCGGTCCGGCACCGGCTGACCGCGGGGCACCGGCTTGATGTTCGGTCCCTTGAGCACCTCCACGCTCACCGCCTCCGCCTCGGCCACCGGGGGGATCAGCCCGGCGTCCGACGCGCGCAGCGACGCGGGCCAGCGCCGCCCCGGCGCCTCCCCCATCGTGCGCGGGTCGGTGATGCGCCCGGTCAGCGCGGACGCGGCGGCGGTCAGGGGCGAGCAGAGGTACACCGCGTCGTCCTTGGTGCCGCTGCGGCCCGCGAAGTTGCGGTTGAAGGCGCGCAGGCTGCGGCCGCCCGAGGCCGGCACGTGGCCGATGCCCGCGCACGCCCCGCAGGTCGGCTCGGAGATGATGGCGCCGGCGGCCAGGAGCGGCGCCAGCAGGCCCTCGCGGGCCATCACCTCCACGATGCGATGGCTGCCCGGGAAGACCACGAAGGAGATCGACGGGGCCACGCGGCGGCCGTCGAGCACGCGGGTCACCGCCTGCATGTCCTCCCACGAGGAGTTGGTGCAGGAGCCGACCATCACCTGCTCGACCTCCAGGCCGGCCACCTCGGCGACCGGGACCACGCGGTCCGGCGATCCGGGCAGGGCCACCAGCGGCTCGAGCGCGGAGAGGTCCAGCTCGATCCGGTCGTCGTACTCGGCGTCGTGGTCGGGGGCGAGTGGCTGCCACTCCGCCTCGCGGCCGAGGAGCCGGAAGTACTCGCGGGTGATCTCGTCCGACGGGAACACGCTGGTGGTCAGCGTGAGCTCGGCGCCCATGTTGCAGATCGTCGCCCGCTGGGGGAGCGACAGCGTGACCGCGCCGGGGCCGCCGTACTCGAAGATACGGCCGCTGCCCCCGCGCACCGAGTAGCGCCGCAGCAGCTCGAGGATCACGTCCTTGGCCGAGACCCACGGCTGCAGCCGCCCGGTGAGCCACACCGAGGTCACCCGCGGCATCACCAGGTGATACGGCCCGCCGCCCATCGCCACCGCGACATCGAGCCCCCCCGCGCCGATGGCGAGCATCCCGGTGGATCCGCAGAGCGTGGTGTGGCTGTCGGTGCCGAGCAGGGTCTGGCCGGGCACGCTGAACGACTCGAAGTGCACCTGGTGGCAGATGCCGTTGCCCGGCTTGGAGAACCAGGAGCCGTAGCGGCGCGCCGCGGTCTGCAGGTAGCGGTGGTCGTCGGAGTTGCGCGAGTCGACCTGGTAGACGTTGTGGTCGATATAGGTCACCACGCGGGGCGGACGCACCCGCGGGAAGCCCATGGCCTCGAACTGGAGAAAGGCCATGGTGCCGTTGGTGTCGGTGAGCAGCGCCTGGTCCACGCGCAGGCCGATCTCCTCGCCGGCCACCGGCTTGCCGGTGACCAGATGCGAGTCGATGAGCTTGCGCGTGAGGTTTTTTTGCACGCTTAGCGCCTGGATCTGGCCCCCGCACTCCCGCAGGATCGCCTCATGCTACCGCTTGTCCGTGGCCACGAACGGACGCCGCGCGTGGCCCTTGTAGTCGGCGCGGGGGCGGATCAGGCGGTTGTCGTCGTACTGCTCGAGCAGGTTCGCGGTCCAGCCCGCGATGCGGGCGGTGGCGATGACCGGAGTGAAGAGATCCACCGGGATGCCGATCGAGTAGAAGAGCGGCGCCGAGTAGAAGTCGACATTGGGGATGAGCCGCTTGGCCGCGTTGATCTTCGCGTGCAGCGCCACCGCCAGGTCGTACCAGAGGGCCTGGCCGGACTGACGACAGGCCTCCTCCGCCATGCCCTTCAAGATGGCGGCGCGCGGGTCGCCCGCGGTGTAGACGCGGTGACCGAAGCCCATCAGCCGGCGCTTCTCGGCCAGCGCCCGGTCCACGAACGCGTCCACGTTGTCGAGCCGGGCCACCTCGAGCAGCGTGCGCATCACCGCCTCGCCGGCGCCGCCGTGCAGCGTGCCCTTCAGCGCGCCCACCCCGCCGGCCACCGCCGAGTGCATGTCGGAGAGCGTGGCCGCGATCACCCGGGTGGTGAAGGTGGAGGCGTTCAGCTCGTGCTCGGCGTAGAGGGTGAGGCTCGCGTCGAAGGCGCGGGCGGTCACCGCGGTCGGCTTGCTGCCGGTGAGCATGTAGAGGAAGTTCGCGGCCAGCGAGAGCTCAGGGGCGGGCGGCACCGGCGGCTTGCCGGTGCGCACGCGGTGATGGGCGCAGATCGCGGTGGCGAACTGGCTGGTGAGGCGGATGGCCTTGCGCTGGTTGGCCGGGCGCGAGTTGTCGGTGGCGTCGGGATCGTGCATCCCGAGCACCGCGACCGAGGCCTGCAGCACGCGCATCGGGTCGGTGTCGCGCGGCATCAGGCCGTACATCCGCACCAGCTCGTCGGGAATCGTCCGCACCGCGGCCAGCTCCACCTGGAACCGATCGAGCTGCACGCGGGTGGGCAGCTCGTCGTGCCAGAGGAGGTAGCAGACTTCCTCGAAGGTCGCCCGGCGCGCGAGGTCCTCGATGTCGTAGCCGCCGTAGGCGAGGCGGCCGTTCTTGCCGTCGAGGTCGCACAGGCGGGTCTCGGCCGCGACCACTCCCTCCAGACCCCGGATGAGCTGGCTCCCCTCGGTCATCGTTGGCTCCTGTCGGAACGGCGAGTGCCCGCGCACGACGGCGCGCGGCCGCCGTCACGACGCAGTCGAACGGTATACCGCCCCCCGGCACAGCGCAAGAGCATTGGAGTGCCACGCGCGACCGAGTACAATCTGGGCGCCCGCCGTGGACGCCGACGCGCGCGGGACACCGAGGAGCCATGAGTCCAGTCGAGTCGAGCCGGCCCGAGGCTTCGGCGCCCGCCGCGAGCCGCGCCTCCGCATCGCTCGTCGACGCGCTCCGGAGAGCCGCGCCCGCCCTGGGCGTGCTGGCCTGCACCCTGCTGCTGACCTTCGCGGCGTGGCGGTACGCCGGCGAGACGGTGCGCGCCGACGAGCAGGACCGATTCGACCGCATCGTAGCGGTGAGCCGCGAGGCCATCGATCGGCGGCTCGACGCGTACGTCCTGATCCTGCTCGGCGTGCGAGCGCTCTTCGCGGACCGCCCGACGGTCGATCGCGCCGGCTTCAGCGCCTACGTCACCGCGCTGGACCTCCCGGCGCGCTACCCGGACATCCGCGGCCTCGCCTGGGCGCCGCGGGTGCCGGCCGTGGCCCGCACGCGGCACGAGCTGGCCATGCGCGAGGGCGGGCTGCCGGGATACGAGATCCATCCGGCCTCGCCCCGACCCGAGTCTCACCCGGTCGCGTTCGTGGAGCCGGCTGCCGGATTCGAGGACGACGTGCTGGGGCTGGACCTCGCCGCGTGGCCCGAGAGCCAGGCCGCGATGGAGCGAGCGCGGGACAGCGGCCAGCCCGCGATGAGCGACCGCCCGGCCGGGCTCGGCGGCGCCTCCGACTTCCTGATCTTCGTGCCGGTCTACCGCGACGGCCGGGTGCCCGCGGCGGGCGAGGCGCGGCGCCAGGCCCTCACCGGATTCGTGGCCATGGCGTTCCGCCCCGACGCGATGATGCGGGCGCTGCTCGGGTCGACGCTCTCCGAGCGGGTGAGCGTGGCGATCTACGACGCGGAGCCGCCCTCGTCCGGCCGGCTGCTCTCCGATCGCGATGCCGATCTGCACCCGGCGGACTCCGCCCGGGAGCTGAGCGGCACGGTGCCGCTGTCCTTCGGCGGACGCACGTGGACGCTTCGCCTGACCACGAGGCCGCCGTTTCATTCCGCTCCCGGGCGGCTGGTGCCGTACTCGGTGCTCGGCAGCGGCCTGCTGATCTCCGTCCTTGCATTCGCGATCGCGCTGCTGCAGTCGCGCGCGCTCCTCCGGGCTCGCCGCCTCGGCGCGGAGGTGCAGGCGGCGGAGCGGCGGCTGCGCCACGCCAACGAACGCTTCGAGCTGGCCGCCTCCGCGGTGAGCTCGGCGATCTACGAGCGGAGCCTGGCCGGCGGGACCCTCAGCTGGACGCACGGCCTCCGCGAGATGTGCGGCTATGAGCGGGACGAGGTCGCAGCCACCGGCGAGTGGTGGCTGGAACGCGTGCATCCCGACGACCGGCCGCGCGTCGAGGCGCAATTGGCGGCGGCGCGGGCCGCCGATCGCGATTTCGTGGCCGAGTACCGCTTCCGCGCGCGCGACGGCCGCTACCTCGACATCCTGGATCGGGGCCGGCCGGTCCGGAACGGCAACGCGCGGCCGGTCCGCATGGTCGGGAGCATGCTCGACGTGTCGGAGCGGAAGCGCGCGGAGGTGGTGCTGCGCGAGAGCGAGGCGCGGCATCGTGCGGTGCTGGAGTCGGCGATGGACGCCTTCGTGGGCATGGATCACGAGGGCCGCATCACCGAGTTCAATCCGGCGGCGGAGCGCATGTTCGGCCACGCGCGCGCCGACGTCCTCGGGCTCGAGCTCGCCGGGGTCATCGTGCCGCCCTCGTTCCGCGAGGCCCATCGCCGGGGCCTCGCGCGCTACCTGACCACCGGCGAGACGGTGGTCATCGGGGGACGGCTCGAGGTGAGCGCGCTCCGCGCTGACGGCCGCGAGTTTCCGGTCGAGCTGACCGTGACGCGGGCGGGCTCGGACGAGCGGCCCGCGTTCAACGCCTACATCCGGGATCTGACCGCGCAGAAGCAGGCCGAGGCGGCGCGGGCGAGCCTCGAGATGCAGCTGCAGCAGTCGCAGAAGATGGAGGCGATCGGCCGCCTCGCGGGCGGGGTGGCCCACGACTTCAACAACCTGCTCACCGTGATCGGCGGCCGGGCCCACATCCTGCTGAGCCGGCTCAAGCCGGACGAGCCGATGTACCGGGAGGTCGCGCTGATCCAGAAGACGTCGCAGCGAGCGGTGGCCTTGACGAGCCAGCTGCTCGCGTTCAGCCGCAAGCAGGTGGTCCAGCCGCGCGTGCTCGAGCTGGGGCCGCTGATGGCGGAGCTGGCGCCCATGCTGCAGCGGATGATCGGCGAGGACGTCGAGCTGTCGGTGCTGCCGACGGAAGGCACCGGGCGCGTGAAGGTCGATCCGAGCCAGATGCAGCAGGTGCTCATGAACCTCGCGGTCAACGCGCGCGACGCGATGCCGGGCGGCGGGCGGATCACGGTCGCGGTGCGCGACGTGGAGATCCGCGGGGCCATGCCGCTCGGCCCGGCCAGCCTGCCCGCCGGCCGGTACGTCGCGCTCACCGTCACCGACACCGGCACCGGCATGAGCCTCGAGACCGCCGAGCACATCTTCGAGCCGTTCTTCACCACCAAGGAGCAAGGGAAGGGGACCGGGCTCGGCCTGTCGACCGTCTACGGCATCGTCGAGCAGAGCCACGGCCGGATCCGCGTGGACAGCGAGCTGGGTCGCGGCACCACCTTCACCATCTACCTGCCACGGGTGGAGGAGGCGATGCCGGCGGCGCCGCCCGCGGAGCCGGGCCGCCGCGTGCGGACGACCTCGCGCACCGTGCTGGTGGTGGACGACGAGCCGGAGGTGCTCGAGTTCGCCACCGAGATCCTGGAGCGCGTGGGCTACCGCGTGCTCGACGCGGCCGACGGCCCGTCCGCGATCGAGATGGTGCGGCATCACTCGGGCGACATCCACCTCCTGGTGACGGACATGGTGATGCCGGGGATGTCCGGCCGCGACCTGGCCGAGCGCCTGCGCGCCCTGCGACGCGCGCTCCCGGTGCTGTACATGTCGGGCTACGTGCAGGACGCCTCCGCGCGCGCCGCGTTCGCGAGCGAGCACTCCGCGTTCCTGGCCAAGCCCTTCGCCCCCGAAACGCTGGCCGATCGGGTGCGGGAGCTGCTCTCCACCGCGGACGCCGAGACCGGGTGAGCCCCCGGCGGCCGCTCGCGATCTGATGCATCGGCGCGTCTTCGTCGGCGGCCTGGCCAGCGGGCTGCTCGCCCGGCGGTTCGCCGCCGCGCAGCCGGTGGCGGGGACGCCGACGATCGCCCTGCTTCGCCCAGGCGTCCCGAGTGACGCGGCGGACCGCGCGTCGGTCGGCGCCTTCCTGACGGGGCTACAGGAAGCCGACTACGCCCGAGGAACGAACGTTCGCGTCGAAGCCCGGTACGCAGAGGGCAAGCTCGATCGATTCAAGGCGATCGCGCGCGATCTGGTCGCGTTGCCGGTGGACGTCCTGGTCACGTCGAACCCGTACGCGACCCAGGCGGCCCGCGACGCGACCGACCGCGTACCGATCGTGGTCGCGCTCGACTACGAGACCGATCCGGTGGCGCGCGGCTGGATCGCAAGCATCGCCCGGCCCGGCGGTAACGTGACCGGGTTGTTCCTCGATCAGCCCGAGATGACCGGCAAGCTGCTCGAGCTCTTGAAGGAAGCCGTGCCGGCCGGCTCGCGCGTGGCCGTTCTCTGGGACGAGACGATCGGGCGGTCCCAGTTCGAGACCACTCAAGAGGCGGCACGCGTGAAGGGGCTGGCGATCAGATCACTCGGGGTGCGGCGCGCAGAGGATTTGGCCGAGGCGTTCGAAGCAGCCGCCCGCGAGCGCGCGGATTGCCTCATCATGCTGACCTCGCCACTGCTCTCGATTCATCGCGCGCGCATTTCCCACTTGGCCCTCAAGCACCGGTTGCCCGGGATCACCCTGTTCACCAACTTCCCGGCGTTCGGGCTTCTGATGGCATACGGGCCCAACCAGCCGGACGCGTTTCGACGCGCGGCGACCCAGTACGTTGTCCCGATCCTCCGCGGAGCGCGGCCGGCTGACCTTCCGGTTCAGCGTCCGGAGAAGTTCGAGCTCGTGGTCAACCTGAAGACGGCCAGGGCGCTCGGTCTGACGATGCCCCAGTCCATGCTGGTGCGCGCGGATCAGGTGATCCAGTAGCGAGCCGCGCGAGTCGCCTGGTCGGCGCGCCGCCGGCTCAGCCGCGCAGCGCGCCGTCGATCCGGACGTCGACGAGATACGGCCCGCCCGAGGCCATCCCGCGCTTGATCGCCGCGGCCACTCCCGAGGTCTTGTCCACCAGCTCGCCCGGCACCCCCTGGGCTTTCGCCAGGCCCACGTAGTCGAGGCCCGGTTTCACCAGGTCCATCGCCACGTAGGTGTCGTCCTCGGCCGAGAAGCCCTTCAGCGCGAGGGTGCGCTGCTTGAGGATGCGGTAGGACTGGTTGTTGAAGATCACGAACACCACCGCGATCGAGTCGTGCGCCGCCGACCAGAGCGACTGGATCGTGTACATCGCGCTGCCGTCGCCCACCAGCGCGATCACCGGCCGATCGGGCTGGGCCAGCTTGACGCCGAGCGAGGCGGGCAGGCCCCAGCCGATGCCACCGCCGCGCAGGCCGTAGAAGCCGCGATGGTCGCGGGCGCGCAGCAGCTCGCGCACGCCGAGGCTCGAGGAGATGGTCTCGTCGACGATGATGGCCTCGTCGGGCACCGCGCCCGCGACCGCGCCCACCAGCGCGAGCGGGCTGATCGGCACGCGATCGGCCTGAGCGGCCGCCTCCTGCCGGAGCGCGTCGCGCCGCGCCTCCTGCGCCACCCGCAGCTGCTCGATCCGGGCGCTCACCGCCTTGACCTGCGAGGGGCCGAGTCGCCGCTTCAGGGCCTCGACCAGCTCGGGCAGCGTCGCCTTGGGATCGCCCTGGATGGCGACCTGCGCGGGATAGTTCTTGCCGATCTCCCAGGGATCGAGATCGAGATGGATCAGGGGCAGGCCCTCCGGCATCGGCTCCACGTCCGAGGGCAGCGAGAGGGTGAAGAGATCGCCGCCCACCGAGAACAGCAGGTCGTGCTGCATCAGCATCTGGCGGATCGGCTGACCGAGCCGCGGGAACGGACCGTGATAGAGCGGGTGGGTGAACGGGAACGAGCAGGTGGACGGCACGCACTCGGTGTACACCGGGGCGCCGAGCACCTCGGCCAGCTGCGCCATCTCGGCGAGCGCGTCGCCGTGGGCCACCGCGTCGCCCGACACGAGGACCGGCCGCGTGGCCTTCACCAGCAGGTCGGCGGCCGCCTCGATCGCGGCGCGATCGCCGCGGATGCGCGGGGCGACCCGCGTGGATTGCAGCAGGTCCAGATCGCGCTCGGCGTTGAGCACGTCGACCGGCAGCGAGATGAACACCGGCCCGGTCGGATGCGCCATCGCGGTCTTCACCGCGCGGCGCACCGCGCGGGGCAGGTCCTCCAGTCGCGTGATCTCGTGCGACCACTTCACGTAGGGCCGGGCCACCGGCGGCAGATCCGACCACAGGATGGGCTCGGTCAGGTTCATGGCCTGGTCGTGCTGTCCCGCGGTGACCAGCAGCGGCGTGCCCGCCTCGTAGGCGTCGTAGAGCATGCCCATCGCGTTGCCCAGCCCCGGCGAGGTGTGGACGTTGACCACGCCGAGCTTGCCGCTGGCCTGCGCGTAGCCGTCGGCCATGCTGATCGCCACCGCCTCCTGCAGGGCCAGGACGTAGCGAATCCCCGGCTCGCGCACGAGGCCGTCCATCAGCGGAAGCTCGGTGGTGCCGGGGTTGCCGAACATGGTGTCGACACCCTCGTCCTTCAGGATCTGAAGGAACGCCTGCTTGCCGGAGAGAAAGGACATGGTGGGAGCCTCCTCGCGGCGGATGATAGCCCCGCTTCCTTGACTGCGCCAGACCCCGCCTGTAGGCTCGGGGCAGCATGCCGCCGGCAGTTTCCTCCACGTTTCTCCAGGCGTGTCACCGTCGCCCCACGTCGTTCACGCCGATCTGGCTCATGCGGCAGGCGGGCCGCTACATGCCGGAGTACCGCGCGGTGCGGGCGCGCATGGGATTCCTCGAGCTGTGCAAGCATCCCGAGGCCGCGGCCGAGGTGACGCTGCAGCCGGTCGAGCGCCTCGGGGTGGACGCGGCGATCCTCTTCGCCGACATCCTGCTCGTGCTGGAGCCGCTCGGGGTGGGCCTCGAGTTCACCGCCGGCGACGGCCCCCGCATGGCCCGGCCGGTGCGGAGCGCGGCGGCGGTGCGCGCGCTGCCCGCGGTGGACGTCGACGACGCGGTCGGCTTCGTGTTCGACACGGTGGCGCGCGTGCGCAAGGCCCTCGCGGACCGCGTGCCGCTCATCGGCTTCGCGGGCGCCCCGTTCACGCTGGCCTCGTACCTGGTCGAGGGCGGCCCGTCGCGCGAGTTCCTGCTCACCAAGGCCCTCATGCGCGAGGAGCCGGAGGCGTGGGCGGCCCTGATGACCCGTCTCGCCGACATCACCGGCGCGTACCTGAACGGACAGATCGAGGCCGGCGTCCAGGCCGTGCAGCTCTTCGATTCGTGGGTCGGCGCGCTCTCGCCCTCGGATTACCGCCAGTTCGTGGAGCCCTACTCGCGCCGGGCGATCCAGGCGCTGCGGCCGGGCGTGCCGGTCATCCATTTCGGCGTCGGCACCGCGGGACTGTTGCCGCTGATGAAGGGGGCGGGCGGCGACGTCATCGGGCTCGACTGGCGCGTGGATCTGGGCGCGGCCTGGGAGCAACTCGGCCACGACGTCGCGGTGCAGGGCAACCTGGATCCGGCGGTGCTGCTGGCCGGCCCCGACGCGATCCGGCGGGCCGCCCGGGAGATTCTCCAGGCCGCGGCCGGCCGCCCGGGCCACGTCTTCAACCTGGGCCACGGCATTCACAAGGAGACGCCGGTGGAGCACGTGAAGGCGCTCGTGGACATGGTCCACGACATGTCCGCCCGGTGAGCGCGATGGACGCGGTGCTGCTCGTCGCCTTCGGCGGCCCGGAGCGGCCCGAGGACATCCGCCCCTTCCTCCAGATCGTGACCGAGGGCCGCCGCATCCCGCCCGAGCGCCTCGAGGAGGTCGCCCAGCACTACGAGGCGATCGGCGGGCGCTCGCCGCTCAACGCGCTCACCCGGCGCCAGGCCGAGGCCCTCCGCGGCGCGCTCGCGGCCGAGGGCCGCCCGCTGCCGGTCTGGGTCGGCATGCGGAACTGGCATCCATTCCTGCACGAGGCGCTGGCCGAGATGAAGGACCGCGGGGTCCGGTGCGCGCTCGGCATCATCCTCTCGTCGCTGCAGACGGAGGTCTCGTGGGATCGCTACGTGCAGGACGTGACCGCGGCCCGCGAGAAAGTGGGTCCCGACGCGCCCGAGGTGGTCTACGCGCCGACGTGGGGCGCCCAGCCCCTCTTCATCGAGGCGATGGCCGATCGCGCGCGCGCCGCGCTCGACGCGATCCCGTCGCGGCGGCAGTCCGACGCGCGGCTCGTCTTCACCGCGCACAGCGTGCCGGTGGCCATGGCGGCCGGCTCGCCCTACGCCGAGCATCTGGCGCGCGCGGCCGGCCTGATCGCCGCGCGTCTCGGCCGCACCGGCTGGTCGCTCGCCTACCAGAGCCGCAGCGGCTCGCCGCGCGACCCGTGGCTCGAGCCCGACGTGGGCGACGTCATCCGACGGCTCGCCGCCGAGGGCGCGCGCGACGTGGTCGTGATCCCCGTCGGCTTCGTCTGCGATCACGTGGAGGTGCTCTACGATCTCGACGTCGAAGCGCGCGCGGTGGCCGCGTCGTGCGGCGTCGACTTCCACCGTGCCGCCGCGGCCAACGACCACCCTGCCTTCGTGGCCATGCTGGCCGATCTCGTCCGCCGCGGGGCCGCCACGTGAAGCTGGTGGTCGTCGGCGGCGGCATCAGCGGCCTCGCCGCCGCGCACCGAGCGGTGGAGGTGGCGCGCGAGCGCGGCCGGCCGCTCGACCTGACGGTGCTGGAGGCGGCGGAGCGGCTCGGCGGCACGATCCAGACCGAGCATCGCGATGGCTTCCTCGTGGAGTGCGGTCCCGATTCGTTCCTCTCCGAGAAGCCGTGGGCGCTCGATCTCTGCCGCCGCCTCGGGCTGGAGCAGCGACTTCTGCGGACCGACGACCGCTTCCGCCGGACCTACGTGGTCTTTCGCGGCCACCTCCACCCGCTGCCGGACGGCTTCCAGCTGCTGGCTCCGACGCGCCTCGGCCCGTTCGTGGCCTCGCGGCTCTTCTCGTGGCCCGGCAAGCTGCGGATGGCGCTGGACCTGGTCCTGCCGCGGGGATCCGATCCCGACGAGAGCCTCGGCTCGTTCGTCCGCCGGCGCCTCGGGCGCGAGGCGCTGCAGCGCGTCGCCCAGCCGCTGGTCGCCGGCATCTACACCGCGGACCCGGACGAGCTGTCGCTGGCCGCGACCATGCCGCGCTTCCTCGAGATGGAGCGCCGCGATCGCAGCGTGATCCTGGCGCTCTGGCGGGCCGCGCGGAGGACGCCGGCGCGGGGGGACGGGGTGAGCGGCGCGCGCTGGTCGCTGTTCGTGACCCTGGCCGACGGCATGGAGGAGCTGATCCGCGCGCTGGCCACACGGCTGCCCCCGGGCGCGGTGCGCCTGAAGGAGCCGGTCACCGGCGTCGCGCGCGAGGGCTCGGGCTGGCGGCTCGCCACCGCGAGCGGGACCGCCGTCGAGGCCGACGCGCTGATCCTGGCGCCGGAGTCGCATCAGTCCGCGCGGCTCCTGCGCTACGTCGATCCGGGCCTCGCCCACCTGCTCGACGGGATCCCGTACGCCTCGTCGGCCACCGTGACTCTCGCCTACCGGCGCCGGGACATCGGGCATCTGCTCGATGGATTCGGCTTCGTGGTGCCGCAGATCGAGCGGCGCCCGATCATCGCCTGCTCGTTCTCCAGCGTGAAATATCCCGGGCGCGCGCCCGCCGAGCACGCGCTCCTGCGCGTGTTTCTGGGCGGGGCGCTGAATGAGGCGGCGCTTCACGCCGATGACGCGACCCTCGCCGCCACCGCGCGACGCGAGGTGGCGGGTCTGCTGGCCGTCACGGGCGAGCCGCTCTTCACGCGCGTCGTGCGCTACCCGCGCTCGATGCCGCAGTACCACGTGGGCCACGCCGCTCGCGCGGAAGCCATCGAGCAGGCGGTGGCCCGGCTACCCGGCCTGTGTCTCGCCGGGGGCGCCTATCGAGGGGTCGGCATCGCGGACTGCGTGCGGTCGGGCGAGGCGGCGGCGGCTGCGCTGCTGGGAGCGGGAGCGGGCGAGCCTAGAAGTTGACCGTGATCACCAGCCGGGGCCCGGCAAGCCCCGACGGGGAGGTCTCGGCGAGCGGGCGCGGGGCGGGAGGGGTTGCGAGGATGAGGTGGCGACTGATCCGCGGCCCTCGGGCGCCGGCCACGCCGCCGGGCGGCAGCGTGCCCTTGGTGCAGCGCATGGTGACCGTCTCGCGCGGCAGGCTCGCGGCCGCTGCGCTCAGCTCGAGCGAGCCCGGCATCCGGACCGCGCAGCGCGCGGGAACGACCGCGGCCACGCTGAGCAATCCTTGCGCGGATCCGGCCCACACCAGGGCGGGCGAGACGAGCAGCAGCGTCGCGATCAGTCCCCCGACCCGACCCGCCACACCCATTCGCCCGCTCCCTCCTGCGCCGTCGCGCGGCTCCGAATTATGCGCCACAGGACTGGAGGGGGCAAGAGCGGTACCAGCGAGGACGGCCGTGGATGCGGGGCGATTCGGCCGAGCGGACCAGGGAATGCGGCGCTGGCGCCGGCCCGGGCCGAGGGGGCGGGCGCGGATGCTAGGGGCGGCGCCCCATGCTCATGGCGCGCCCGCCATACCGGGCTAGAAGAAGATGGTCGCGGTCACCGTGGCCGAATAGGCGCCCGAGCTCACGTCCTGGCCCGCCGGGATGCGCCCGTACACCGTCACGTCGATGTTCGTGTTCAGCGGCGGGCTGGGCTGCACGACGGTCTGGCTCCCGCCGGTGCCGTCGCCCCAGATGACGGTGCGGGTCGAGTCCTGGTACAGGTTGTAGTCGAGCGTCTCGGTGCCCTTCCGCATCTGACGCGGGGTGAAGCCGGGGGCGCCGCCCTTGTCGAGATGGACCGTGACCGAGGGCGGACGCGTGCCGGTGCACCGGAGCCGCACGCGGCCGGTGGCGTCGTCGGGGGTGGCGGTGAAGACGTTGTAGGCGCCGAAGGCGACGTTGGTGGTGTTGACGGTGCAGGCCGCCTCGGCGGCGAGCGGCATCAGCGCGGCGCTCGCGGCGAGCACGATCGTAGCGAGTCTCGTGATGGTCATGGGCCGTCCTTTCATCGGGCGACGCAGCGCACCGTGCCCACGTCGACCATCGAGGCGGTGGAGGCCGGCGTCTCGAGGGTGAAGCGGCACGTCGCGTCCTTGTGATCGATGACCGCCGGGTATCGCCCGCGCGGCAGATTTTCCAGGTAGAACTCACCGTCGCGGCCGATCGGCGACTCGTAGGTGCGGCCGTCCGCGGTGACCGTGAGCTGCCCGTAGGCCGGCGTCACCGGGCGGCCGTCGATCTCCACGATCAGTGCGCCGACCACGGCCTGCACGCGCTGCGCCGGGAAGGTCACCACCGAGCCGCCCTTCACCGGCGGTCCCACCAGCCGGTCGGTCGTCTCGATCCGGTAGTCCACCGGGATGTCCTGGTCGGCGATGCTCAGCCGGTTGCCGTAGTAAGGCAGGAGGTTCGGGACGAGCAGCTGGCCGCGCGAGTCGGTGCGGCCGACCTCCTGGTTGTTCAGCGAGCCGCGCACGCCGGGCAGGTCCGGCACGTTGATCAGCGCGTACCCGTCCTGCACCGGCCGGCTCAGGTGCACGCCGCCGGCGATGGCCACCAGGCCGAAGGCGCCGGTCAGCGTCGAGGAGTTGCGGCTGCCGGTGCGCTCGTACGCGGCCTCGTAGAAGCCGAACCGGCCCTGGTACTGCGCGTCGGCCAGCCCCTGGAACTCCACGTCGCTGCCGCCGCTGCGACCGTTGACCTGTGGGCGGTCCTGCTCCACGCGCGCAGCCGAGACGCGGTAGCCGAATCCCTCACCCAGGGGCAGGGAGCGCTGCACCTCGAGATCGGAGATGTTCTGGTGTCGGCTCACCTGGTTGGAGACGCTCGCGGTGGTGCGATCGCCCAGGTAGACGGTGAGCCCGGTGAAGACGGTGGTGTCGGGCTTGGCACCCGGCTGCCGGGTATAGGCGGTGGTGACGAAGAAGTTCGCGCGGTTGGTCAGCCGCAGGCTGACCGAGCCGGACACGAGCTCGGTCGGCTTGGTGTCGCGGAAGTTGGTGTGGCTGTACTGCAAGGTGACCGTGGCCCGGGACGTCACCGGGAATCCCACCAGCGTGGTGGCTTCGAGGGTCGGCCGGTCCTCCGACGGATCGAGGCTGGTCGTCGCGTAGCGATCGCTGAAGCCGCGAAGCGCCCAGCCCACGCTGAAGAACGGCATGGTGTAGTTGTAGGCCACGCCGGCGGCCCAGCCGTTGTCGCCCTCGCTGCGGCTGCCCGCCGCGGTCAGCTCGACCTCGCCACCGATGGGCAGGCGCATCGTCACCAGTGGACCACCCGAGACGAGGTCGTCGGCCGCCTCGAGCCGGCCGCCCGCCGAGAGATCGTTGGTCACGCCGATCCGATGCCGGGCCATCAGGGCCCAGGAGCCGTAGTCGCCGAGCCCGGCCGCGTCGGTGTCGCGGCGAAACCCCATGGTGTAGCTGAACTCCTGGAGCCCGGCGCTGAGCAGGTTCGAGGTGAAGTAGTAGGGCGACGCGATGACTTGCTGGCGGCCGAAGGCGTCGCGCAGCACGATCTCGGCGTTCCCGGCGCCGACGGTGGCGGGCAGGTTCCGCAGCTCGAACGGGCCCGGGGGCAGGACTTCCCGCTTGACCAGCTGGCCGTTGATGTAGACGTCGGCGGTCGACCGCGTGAGAACCGCGCCGGACAGGCCGACGGTGGGGAACCGCACGAAGTAGGGGTCGAGCGAGAACTCGCGCGAGACGCTGAAGCCGCCCACGAGGTTGGCCCCACCCAGCGGCCCGGTGGCGTCGAAGCGATCGCCGATCACGTAGCGGATCAGCCGCTCCCGATCGTCGACCGTGAAGTTGGTGAGGCCGCGGGAGAAGATGCCGTCCTCGTCGCGGAACGCGGTGCCGTACAGCAGGGTATTGCGGATGCTGAGACCGCCCTCTCCCGTCCAGGTGAAGCGCTCGAAGTCGATGCCGGTCAGCGAGGTGTTGAGAAACGCCGAGGTGTCCGTCGTGTAGATCAATCCCTCCGGGCGGGCCTGCAGGAAGTCCTGCACGTTGGTGCTCAGGAGCGCGGGCGCGGTGGTCACGCGGAGGACCAGCGCCCGCTCGTCGAGCTCGTAGCCCACCGCGGGGGCCAGCGAGGCGAGCGAGACGTACATCACGCCGACGTAGGG